>JAHLWJ010000261.1 GCA_019057975.1 Promethearchaeota archaeon
TCTCTTCTTTTTGGTCGTAAATCTTTACTACGACACCGTCTACATTTCTTAGCTTTAACGGGATTTAAAGCTCCACATTTCCGACAAACGCTTTTCTCCAATAAATGATATCGGGCGATTCTTCGTTTCACTGGATCATCAATCGGCATTTTTTCTCAGTTTTCCTTTTCTTTTAGCTTCCTAAGATCTAACTTAGAATTAATAAATATAAGAATAATTTCAAAAACACGCGATTTAAAATAAAATTTTTGATTAAATTATTGTAAAATATGATAAAATTAAAATTCTATAGTGAATAGATCTATTCAACAATTACAATATCGAAGCTTTGTTGAGTTACTATGCCTAGAGAAATTTTTGATGAAGAAAAATTTATAGAATTAGCAGAATTCGCTGTTCATTGCAGAGTTAAGCGTTTAAAAGAAGTAGTTAAATTGAAGTTAAGAACTAAAAAAATTCTTTATACATTTATATCAGATCCACCAACTGCAGAAAGACTTTTGAGGAATATATCCTGCGAAATAATAGAATTATAAATTAGAAAATATATTTTCTTAAGTTAGTTTTTAGACTTTTTTGTTTAAGGAATTCGTAATTTTGCATATAAAATTTTTACTTTCCTTTTCTGAAAAAGATAATTATAAATTTTTCAATTTAGATATTGTAAATATAGGTTTTAATTAGAAATATTACAATTTTAAATTCAAATAACCTTAAAATCTTAAACATGATCCAATCACTTTATATTTTTCAAACTAATACAAAGAATTTGCTGTATAACAAGAATTTTCAAAGCGATGAAAAAATGGAAATGTTTAGCTCATTTTTTTCTGCGCTTCAAACTTTTGTGTCTGAGTTAACTGAGAGTAGCACAGAATCATTAAGTACAATTGAATTAGGGGAATATATTGTTCTTATTTCAAGAATTTCTGAAGTATCTTCTGATTTAGTAATCATAATTGATAGTGAAGATATAAAAGAAGCTGAAAAAATGATCCCTAAAATTATCAAGATTATAATGAGTCATGAAGATTTATTCAATAATTGGGATGAAGAGCCGGAAAAGTTTGAAATGTTCGATTTAAAAATCATACAGTTAATTTTATCAAATAAGAAGTTAATTTCTGAATCATCTTTAACTACCAATCAGAGTTCTATTTTAAAATCAATTTGGGAGCAAAAGGGTGCTCTTTCTGAACAATTGAGAGAAAATCTATTGAATGAAAGAGAAGAACTTAATACACAATATTTAATTGAGGAAAATTATCTCAAAAAATATGAAATCTCTAAGAAATTAATTGAGATCTCAGAAAAACTTCGAGATGATGAGAAATTTATCATATATCAAACAGAAGCAAAATCTCTTAGAGATGAAATTAAAGATAGGAGACTTAGATTACAATATTATCTAGATATGGTAAAAACGTCTCTAGGATTTTCAAAATATGCAGAAACATACTCTTACTTATATTCTTTCTGTTTGAAACTTAAAAATTTCGCTGAGCCTAACATTATTGAGAAATATAAAGCAATAGCTAAAACTGTGTTAAGTAGAGATAAAGTGTCCAAGGTAGAATTTAGACAAGCTGTTAGAGAAATTTCGACGATTGAAGATGAAATAAATAATATTCTTGCTGTAAAAGTATAATCATGTTATTATCGCTTCTTTTAAAGGCAAATTGATATGAGATATAAAAATTGATCACATTTATAGGAAGAATTTAAGAATCTTTATCATAAAATTAATTAAATATATTAAATAGATCTCAATTACGATAGCTCTACTAGATTTATTATGTAGAGTAATATTAAAATCGATATTTTCTCCCGAGTTTAAATGTTATGAAAGTTCTTCCTGCAGATAAAACTTGTATAAAGTCTGGTTTCTTGTGTAATAGTTGTCAAGCAAAGCTTGATGCGGGTGAAGTAACCGAATTCGAGATTGATTTAGCAAAGGATCTTTTAGAATTAGAAGAAGATAATGAAAGTTTCGTATTTTTAAAAAATGTTTCTTTTTATAAAGCAATTGATTACGAAGATCTTATAATCCTTGTAATAGGGAATAGGGATAAATTAAAAATAACTTCAGAATTATTAGATTGGATAAAAGAGACTTATGAAGTAGATGATATAATATTGGTTGGCAAAACTAATAAACCTCGACCAATAGTAGAATCATTAATTAATCCATATAAATTAGTTTCTTTAAATGAAATATTCCTAGCAACGGGAGATGTTCAATTTAGAGCAGTTTTATGGGAAGATGATAGAGAGAAACTTTTGTTTACTAAAGAAGAACTTGAACAATTGATTTTTGAATTGACAGGTAATGTTATTCGGGTGGAGTTTCAATGATAATCAATAAGATTTAATTAACTATATTCTTAATATTTAATAGAACTAATGTGGAAGAATATAAACAAGTAATTTTAATTAGAACAGATTTGAAAATGAGTACAGGAAAGAAGTGTGCTCAATCATGTCATGCAAGTGTTTCCGCATCAGATATAGTTCGTATTCAAAATAAAGGTATTTGGAAAAATTGGAAGAATTCTGGGCAGAAAAAAGTTATTCTTAAGATAAGTAACTTGGAGCAATTAAAAGAAATAGTAAAAAAGTTAGAATCTAATAAAATGCCCTATTTTATCGTAAAAGATGCAGGTCTCACTCAGTTAACCCCTGGTACAACAACTTCCGTTGGTATTGGTCCAGATTTGTCGGAAGAAATTGATAAGATTACAGGAGATCTCAAATTATTATAATGTTAGAAACGTGGGCTAAAGAAATTGTTTAATCAAGAAAAAAGTAGCACTACTTATTCTTTTAAAAATAACAATGAAGAAGAAGTAGAGAAGTATGTGGGGATCGAAATTTATGCTACTCACAAGATTAATGGAATTAAGGGAGAGTATAAAACTCGTTATAAAGATTTCATAGTGAAAGAAATAGATAAAAACGGGAGGATTCTGGATATAAAGGAGGATTATAAAGACCCTACTTTTTCGAAAGAATTAAAAGATAAATTTACTACATTTAATTTAATTAAAATTAATAAGGATACATTCAGGGCTGTTAAAGAAATTAGTAAAGCTCTCAATATCCCATATAATTTAATTAATTATTCTGGGTTAAAAGATAAACAAGCTATTTCTGTCCAAAAGATTTCCATCAAGGGAAATTATGTTGAACAATTAAAGAATCTGAAGTTAAGAAATATATTTATTAGGAATATTAATCCTACAAAAAAACCAGTCAAATTAGGGAGCCATTTAGGAAATAATTTCACAATAACAATTAGAAACCTTGATGATGTTAAAGGAGTTAAACATAAAATAGAGAAAAACTTAAATTTTTTGAGTAACTTTGGTTTTCCTAACTATTTTGGGCTTCAAAGATTTGGTAATTATAGACCCAATTCTCATATTGTAGGGCGTTTTCTGTTAGAGGGAGATTATGAAAACGCTTTCAAAGAATATGTATCAACAACATATTCTACCGAACCTAACGATTCGAGAAAAGTGAGAAGTGATTTAAGAACGGATGGGATTCTAAAGAAAGCTTATGATAATTTCCCCAAAATCCTACGATATGAAAGAAAAATGATTCAATTTTTAATAGAAAATGAGGGAGATTATCAAGGAGCTATAAATACATTACCATTTGATTTGATAAGATTATTAATTAGTTCATTTCAATCATATTTATTCAATAGAATGCTTTCCTTAAGAGTAAAGAAAGGTATTCCGTTATTTAGACCAGTTAAAGGAGACGTGATTTGCATACTAGATGATTATGATGGAAATGTTACTAAGGTTAAATATACCTTTGGAGGAATTTATGACAAGCATTTGAAAAAAGCTCTAAAATTAAATCGAGCTTCAATAGCCTTACCTATTATAGGCAATAATACAATTTTGGATGAATATCCTCTGATGAAATATATATATGAAGATGTTGCTAAATCAGATCGGATAGACAATAACATTTTTTATAGTAAATATATAAATGAGAGTGAGTTTAAGGGTTCAATTAGAGCTATGACTGTTAAACCTAGTGGTTTAAAAATGGTCGAACTCACAGATGACGAGCTTTACCATGGTAAGAAGAAAATAAAAATTGAATTTTCACTCCAAAAAGGGAGTTATGCAACAATGTTATTAAGAGAACTAATCAAATGAATTCATATTATAATTTTGTATGATTTTTGAGTTTCAATTCCAAATATATCAATTAGCTTGATTGATAAATTGTATTTTCCTGGTTTATCATAAAGATATGGTTTTGATGTTAACGTTAATTCCCTCTTTTTTGGAGTTCTAAAAGAAACCCACATATTATTGAAGATATGGTTATTAAAATCATAGTCTATTGCCCAATAATCAATCCAATCTGAAAAAGATGTAATTTTATCTCTGATTTTTTTAGAGACTAAATTAAGATAAGGATTATTATAATGAATAATTTCAATTATTACAGAATTATCATTTTGGTATATTTCTATGTTTAATTCTGGACTTTCTTGTATTGTATGAACAGTTTCAATTTGAGCATTTTTTCTTAAAAATTCCTTCGAAATCAATTGTGGTTCAATTTCCTTTTCTAGCGAAAGAATTTTAAAAGAATGAGATTTTTTATTGTATTTTTTTTTCCAATTTAAGATATCATTGCTACTACTTATATTAAGAATTCGCTTTCTTGATATATGAATAGCATATTTATTTATATCAGATCCAACCCAACGTCGTCCTAATTTATCTGCTACTGCTAGAGTAGTGCCTGAACCACAAAAGAAATCTGCTACTATATCTTTTTCATTTGTTGATGCTAAAATTATCCTCTTTAGCAGGCGCTCGGGCTTTTGTGTAGAAAAACCTTGATACTCTGAGGTATTAGCCCTTATATAGGGTATATCATTCCAAACATCTCTAGGGAAAATTCCTTCTTGTACAACATAAACTTTTCGAGATAACTTCTTTCCATTATGACTTCCTCCTCGATAATAAAATGTTCCTTGCTCATCTTTCTTTAAGGCATTTTTAACTCGATTTGAGTATTCCATATATATATTTGGGTCATTATTAAAAACATAATCATTTGATTTTGAGTAAAAAAGGATTGTATCATAAGATCTAATAAAAAAGTGTCTCGTTTTAACAGATGCTGCAGGGTACGCCCAAATAATTTCATTTCTAAAATTCTCAATACCAAAAATTTCATCTAATATTAATTTTACATAATGAGAGATGTGCCAATCTAAATGAACATATATTGAACCATTATAAGCTAATAATCGTTTCATTTTAACAAGCCTTTCATATAGAAATGTTAGGTAAGAATCTAATCCCTCTTTCCACTTATCCTTATAAGCTATATCATCAATGTATTTTCCATCTTCACCTATTTGAATCTTAAGATTAAAATCTCCACCTGTAGCAAATGGTGGATCAATATAAATAAGAGATATTTTATTTTCGAGGGTGTCTAATAATGAATTTATTATTGCTCTATTTTCCCCCCAACAAAGTAAGTTTTGCCATCTTTCTTCTGATTTAATGTCAAAATCTTTCGGCTGATAATTGTCAAGAATATGAAAAGGTGTAGCCGTAAATTTTTTTGAAAGAATTTCTTTACTATCTTTTTTACCTTTCCATTTCAAATTTACCATAAATATTGATAAGAAGGGAAAAATTATATTTTTACTTTAATTTTTAAATTTAATTAAAATATAAATAAGTTGGTACAAATATATGCTCGATGAGTTAGGAGATTGGAGAAAAACACATTTTACAAGAGATGTTACCCCAGACTTAGTGGGAAAGGAGGTTATTTTGGGTGGATGGGTTCGAAATTATCGAGATCTAGGTGGATTAAAATTTTTGTCTCTTCAAGATAAATATGGAGAAAGGCAAATTACCCTAAAAAAAGGACTCATTTCTGATGATTTATTTGACAAAACTAAGGTTGGTTATCAATATTGCTTAATGGTAAAAGGGAAAGTTAAAGCATTTGATACGGCTCCAGGTGGAATTGAGATAATACCTTCCGATATAAAAATATTAAATAGAACTCCTGATAAATTACCTATTGATATGACAGGAGAAACAATTTCAGAATTAGATCTTAGATTAAATCATAGAGCACTAGATTTAAGATCCCTTCGAAATCAAGCTGTTTTTGAGATTAGGGGTGAAATGTTAAGAAGTATTAGGCGTTTTTTATTTGAAAAAGCTTTTACAGAGATCAGTACACCCAAAATTATAGGCTCTGCCACAGAGGGTGGTACTGAATTGTTTCCTATTATGTATTTTGAAAGAGAAGCTTTCCTGACGCAATCTGCTCAACTATATAAAGAACAACTTAGTGGAGTTTATGAAAGGGTTTTTGAAATAAGTGATTGTTTTAGAGCTGAAAAAAGTCGGACAAAAAGACACATATGTGAAATCTTTACTTTAGATGTAGAGATGGCATTTGTAACAATGGAAGAT
>JAHLWJ010000032.1 GCA_019057975.1 Promethearchaeota archaeon
TTAACCTGACCTTATATATCTTTGTTTTTATACATTATGGTGGAACTGTGGAATGCTAATGCATTCCACAGAGCGATGCATTTGAACGTGGTTATCAAAACAATATATCTAGTTTTGAAGGTCATCTTTTAAAAGCTGAATGGCTAAAATATTATAAAGATTATGAAATTAAACTTAGTGATTTACGTATTTACTTCGGTGTTGACCCAGATATTGCAGAAATGGGTATTAGCAGAATAGAAGCATCTAAACATAATTGGTTTGTTATAGCTGTTTTAGGGTGGGATCCTATAAAAAATATAGTTTATGTTCTTAAAACTTATTATGCTGTTTTATCATTTACACAACAGGTTAAGCAAATAGTTGAACATTATCATTTATATAATCCAATAAAGATATTAGTAGAGGATAACTTTTATCAAAAGGCTTTAAAGCAGCAATTATTTTTAGAAGGACTTCCTGTTTTTGGAGTAACAAGCACGAGAAATAAAATTTTTAGAATAGAAAGTAGAGCACCTGATTATGAATCAGGAAGGATTAGAGTTTTAGAAAGTCAACATGAATTTATTCAAGAATATATTTATTTCCCAGACGATGATTATAAAAATGATGTTTTAGATTCGATTGATATAGGGATGAGGGGTATCCCAATACGAGCAAGAGAAAGAATTGTTATTGGTGGCATAATATAATAAGTAGGGGAAATTTGGGCTTTTTTAAAATGGTCGATAATTAATATCGAAAAGTAAAAGATATCGCCGAAAAAGGGCAAATGTCGGCTTTTTGTGGGCAACTAAAACAGTATTTCTAATATTATTTTATTAAATCCATCAGAATACAATCCCAGAATAGACCTTAAACCTGAAGATATCAAATATAAAAAGATAAAATTTATATACAATTGATATATACATTTTTTAAATTATGCTTAATACCTATAAGATAAAAAATAAAAAAAATTTTTCTATATTAGCGAGAGCAATAAAGGTAATTTAATAATAAAAGTGAAGGGGGAATTTTTTTCTCAATTTATTTAAAGTTTTTTTAAAGATCTCTTAAAGAAAAACCCCCCGATTAATTTGTTAAAGCGTTTTTACAAAAAATAGCAAAATATAACATTTAAGACCCCTAGAAACGCACAAAATTTTAATAGAGAAGTTAAGTATTGTTGAGACATTTTATAACAGACGAGGTAAGCGAGCAATAAAAATATGAACTTAATAAATCGTTATTATTAAATGGGGATAAGTAAAGCAGGTTTACTTTTTCTCATTTATCTATAAAAATAGCTTTCTTTTTAACTTACCCAACCTTTTTTAGTTGAGATAAATAAAACAAACGACCCTGGACATGAACATTTCATTATGCCATTAGGGTCGTTTGCGAAATCCAGCGTCTGACCTAAGCGGATATTTATCACTCACCAAACCCTGGTGGGATTTCTACGAAAACTTGACCCTCACCCTTGATAATTTTCTGGACAACGGCACATATACCCCAGAGTGGATTTGTATATCCTGTCGTGTCTCCGACCCACTTAATCTTTGACAAAATAGTAAGGGAACCGTCGTATACTAAGTTGCCATCAGTGTCGTAAATCTCACCAGTTCCATTTACATGATTAGTTAGCCATGCGTCTTCATTCCAAGGCTCTTCGTCACCAGTTCCCCTAATGTTGTCGGGGCCAAAGACTGCCATATGCCAAGCTTTACTCCATTTCATAATCAAGTGAGTACCAGCTACATTAACCAAAACTTCGTGGTAGCCTCCATCGGTATCGTAGTATCCGTATGAATTTGTTGAATCTCCGAAGTAGGTATTTGGATCCCCATCGCCCGACGGTCTATTCTCATCAGCGTTGCCAAACAATCCGTTAAATATCCTGGCGTTATAGTTATATCCAAATTCGTCAAACCCACCTTTAGCCAACGCTGTAGCTGTGGGCAAAAATACCACTACAACAACCAAAACAACAGCAACCAAAATTGCCCATTTTTTCATTTTTTCTCACCTCCTATTTTCTTAATTTTTTTAACTAATTTAAGTTTTAGTTTAACTAGTTTTAGTTATACTTTTTAATTATCACCTCAAAATAAAAATAGCCGCTTAAAAATTATATTAAGCAGCTATATATTTAATAAAATTTATATATTTTAAGTTATCTATATTTAAATATAATAACTTCATATCCCTTCCACCCATACCCATAACATAATATATATTATCACTGTTAATATATAAATTTAATATTTAAATTTATAATTTGTCAAATAAATGATAAAAAAATAGCTTCTTAAAACGCCCAAATTCCCATAAAATAGCCCTTTAAGCGCGTTCTAAAGTAGCGAGCTACAAAGATCTTATTAGGTATTTGATTTGACAGCTACAAATTTAGTGCTGACTATTTTCCCTTGCATTTGAGCTAGTTTTTCCTCTGAGAAAGTGGGAGAAAATTTTTTACCTGGACAACTTGCCATTTCCTCTAGTTCTTTGGGGCTAAGAGTGTGTCGACCTACAACTTTAAGCTGACCAAAGCCTACATCCTGTACTATTTTTAAATATTCATCTTCTGGTATTGCTCCTCCTGTACACCCTGTCCAAATTAACCGGAAGTACTCCTTAACCTTAGGGTCAACATCTCCTATAGTAACAATATCAGAAATAGCCAGCCGACCACCAGGTTTTAGAATATTGAAGATTTGCTTGTAAACACAGGGTTTACAAGGGTAGAGGTTAATTACACAGTTAGATATTACTACATCAGCAATATTATCTGGAACCTGAGGGTTTTCTATATCTAGCAGAATAAACTCAGCTCTATCAGATAAACCAGCTTCCTTCATTACCTGTTTTGCTCTTTCAATCATATGGGGGGCAAAGTCTATTCCAATCATCTTTCCAGTTGGTCCCACTTTGTGAGCTGCTAAGACGAGATCTATACCACCACCTGAACCAAAATCAGCAACCACTTCACCTGGCTGGATATTAGCAAAACTAGTAAGATTCCCACAACCTCGAGAAAGGTTAATGGCTAACTTAGGAATTAAGGCAAGATCTTCTTGACTATAGAGTCCGTTTTCCAAAGCAAAACTTTCAGTACTTTCCCCTCCTAAAGGACAACAGCCCTCAGCTGAACCACCTTCTTCAGCAAATTTGTCGTATCGCATTTTAACTTCTTGTTTTATTTCTGCCGTGGCTTTTTGGGGAGATGTTTCTTCCGGTTCTACCCCACAACATGCTTTTTTCATTCTATTTACCCCATTTCTAATTTTATATTAAACAAATTCGACCTTTTTAATTAATTTAAATTGTCTTAAATGCTGATTTTTTATATTTCTAAAAGTGCTTGATATAATCTTGGCTATAGCAGAACTGGCAACCAAGCTTTTTCACCTACTGTATTATTTACAACAACTCTTTTTAGTAGGTCCTTTGTAGGTACAACATTTTATCTTTCCCCGAGGTTTTAAATACTCACAATCCTTACAATCCTCGGGAAAGTTTAGCTTTTTGTCCATAAGTTTGCAGAGTCGCTCTGCCATAATCAATCACCTCCTTTCTAACCTAATGACAGGATTATCTTTTTTTCGACCCTTTTTCACCTCTTTCAATTTATTATATCACTTTATTAATCTTGTCCAAATATCTTTTGATTTTTGTTCGAGATCAATCCTTTCAACATTCCAGATTTCAGCTATTTTGGGAATTTCATTGACCGGTACTTTGGCCTGAATCTCTTTTTTATAAAAAAAATTATCTGATATTTGTTGAATTAGATTTAGAATTAAAAAATTACATCTCTAAAACTATAAAAGCTATATTACAAATAAAATAGACAAAAAATAGCTTCTAAAATGCCCAAAAATGCATCAAAATCGCGCTTTAAACACGTTCTAATTTTGAAGTAATACATTTATACTATTATTTTTAACAAATAACTCTTCTAAACTTCATAATTTTTAGTGATTTTTCTATACTCATTATTTTACTAAAATAATGCCGTTTACTTGAAATTACTTCTTTTATCTTTTATAATTATACATACAATACCACTATAAGGTAATACTGGATTTATATAATAAAAAGGGGGAGAAATGATAAATAAAAGAAATAAGACTAAAATCCCTAAAGTTTTAAGTGAAGAAGATATAGAAAAGTTAATCTCTCAACCATCTGCTAAAGCACCCACAGGGGTTAGAAATAAGGCAATTATAGGGACACTTGCTTATGCAGGACTGAGAGCTATGGAACTTGTAAATTTAAAGGTTTCAGATATCAATTTAAAAGAAAGTTGGATACATATAAAAGGTGGAAAGACAGGCGACAGAGATATACCAATTTCACCTAGATTAGAACCTTATTTAATTGCTTGGAATAACATAAGACCAAAACACAGTCGTCATTTTTTTACTACCCTTAAAGGTAAAAGAATACAAGATAGATACATAAGAGATATGGTAAAAAGGGAAGCTGTTGCTATTGGACTTGGAAGTTGGGTTCATCCACATGCATTAAGGCACTCTTTTGCTACGCATACACTCAAAAGAGAGGATATTAATACTCCAGAACTTCAATACCTTTTAGGTCATAAACATCTATCTTCTACACAGATTTACACTCATATAGAGCCTAAAGACCTACATAAAAAGATTAGAGAGGTTAAAGAGGAAAAGAAAGAAGACTTAAAAAATTTGATAGAGCAATTAAAAGAACAACAAAAATTAACCATGAAAGTTTTAGAGGCTATTACTGAAAGAATAAAAGAGTAATTTATAGTGTAAAAACGATTTAACAGAAGCAAAATCATATTTAAAAGGATATTTTAAATGAATTTTAAAAGTGAAAATAATTTACCCAATAAAAAGGGGTTGAGCAAGGCAGTCATTACCTTAATCACTTCCATTACTGCCATTGTTATCTTGGTTGCTGGCATAGGACTTCTTACCACAATAGAGCAGTTAAAATCTGAAAATGTAAAACTAATGAACAAGAATGTAGAGCTTACTGAGAAGCTTTCAGAAACCAAGATTAAGCTTAAAAAAACTAGCTATAATCTTGCGGAAGCTAAAATTAGCCTTACATCAGCTAAATATAAACTTGAAGAAGCTACATTTGAGCTTGGAGAAGATATGCTAACTTTGCCTGAGCCTTCACAGAAATTTGACTGCGATGACAGTGCTCTCTACATGTATCTCTATTTTACCAACTTGGGTTATGATGTTCGTATAGTAGCTGGCAATTTAGATTTGGACAATGAAACTTTTTATCAGTGTGATCATGTTTGGGTCTGGGTAGATGATGGAATTAAGCGTGAACTATCTTATGACTTGGGGCGTCTTGATAATGATGAGCAACATTCTTTTGGGTATATCATAAGCTACAGAGATTTATTAAAGGAGGCTCTGAGAGACCAATAATGAATGAGAAGATGCTAAAGAACACGAGACGAGGCTTATAGAGAAGGAAATATCTGAACTTAAAGAGGCGAGAGTATACTAAGAAATATTGTAGAAATAATTGCCTGTAATAATAAGGGATTTAAACCTTAAGAGGGAAAAATGGAAAATAAAAAACCAAAAATTGATTTAAAAATTACATTATATAAATCAATTAAATTTATTGCTTGGATTGCCTTAGGGTTTGTTATAGGGAGTGTTCTCAGGTATGCAAGTACGATTTTTTATGGAGCTCCTATTAAGTATTCATATTTTACAAGGTCTGCTGTGGGAGATGCTATTCTTCATTTAATCCTGTGTAGCATTTTGAGCATTATTGTGCTTTTCTTATGGTCCGGCGAATTTTTTATCAAACCATCAACACATAAAAAGAAAAGTCTTTATATAGCTATTGTTATCGAGATTTTCACTGGATATGCCATTGGGTTTTCTCTTACACACGATGCCATATATGCTTCAATAACTGACGTAGGTGAAATATTTATACCCTTTTTTAGTGGCATCTTTGGTGCTAGTGTACTAGCCTTAGTAGGTTCTATATTGGTATATACATTTATTCATAAAAAGAAGATTATAAATTTAGCTTATGCTATTGCCATTGGGTTTACAATTGGATTTACTTTTGGGCATGCTTTAGTGTTTTCAATATTGGGTTTAATATGATTAACTATTAAAGTTTTAGAAGCTATTACTGAAAGAATAAAAAAGTAATTTATAGTATAAAATCGATTTAATAAAAGATATATTTTAACGAAAACATTTTGTATAAAAATGAGTTAGTTGAAATGCCATAGTAAGCTAAAGAAGCTAGAGAAAAGTAAAATGTGTATAACAGAAGAACAGGAGTTAATATGTGCACTAAAACAACTGGCTTTTAGTATAAAGAATGAAATAGAAGATAGCCTTTCTAGTGGTCTAATACAGCCAGAGGAAGAAAAATATTTTCGTTGGAAAATTGATAAAGATAAATTCCAATATACTGAAAAGGGAGCAGTAGTACCCTCTGCGCGTGGAGAATACACTACTAAAAAATCGTGGTTTAGAGCATCTAATAAAATTGAAGATTCTATCAAGGAGTCTGATGAATATTCCTTTGTCTTAGGATTATTAAACAAAATTCCTAGAAGAAAATACAAAATAGTTCGTGGTCTTGAAAGCTTTATACAGAAATTAATTTATGGATATTTAGATGATTCAAAGTTTAGTAAGGCAGACTTAGACATCCTTATAACAAATTTTTTGAAAGATATAAAAGGAGAACCTCTAAAGTGTGGAGCGGAAGTTGGACTCGATGGAATTGTAATCCTCCCAGAAAAGATTCAATTTAAAATCGGTGATGTAAATATAATCTTAAGACAAACTAGAATTGATGATCTTGAAAAGGAGGTTCCAGCATATGGGTTTATGATGCAACAGCATTTAAAAACACCTTCTGCAATTTTAAGTATAGAGTTTCTTGCAAGACAAGCCAATGAGATTCAGATTAAAGTTGAGCAGGCAATTACAATATTACGACTCTTTAAAGTTGGGAGTGTTAAAGACATTTCGTATTGTATGTACTCGGACTCTATCACTGATATTATGGCTTCTGCAACTGTAACTGCAGGAGAATCTTTAATAGCTTGGGAAAAAAGTAAGATTGAAGATGAAGATACGCAAAAATTGAAAATTTTTTGGCAAACAATGACGAAGAATTTGCCGACTAGTTTTTATGAGTTTGGAAAGGTAAAGTTAGACCCCATAACCATTGCATACAAACGTTATTGTGATGCTTTATTACAAAATGGGGTATTAGAAAGAAGAATTGCAAATGCAGTAATGGGATTGGAGAGCTTATTTCTCAAAGGTGAGGAAAGGGGAGAATTGGTTTACCGTCTAAGTATACGCATCGCTAAAATATTTAGTCTCTTAGAATATGATTCTAAAGTAAAAGAGGTAGTAAAAGATGCCTATGAGATTAGGAGTTTATTTGTTCATGGTGGACACTTATCGGATGGTAAAAAAAGAACATTAAATAAAAAGCATGGTAACATTAGGAGTTTTTTACTATTACTACTGAATTATCTACGTATATCTATAATAATTACGATATTCATAAAGATGAACAAAAAGGGGTTTCTTGATTTAATTGATAATGCATTAGTTGATAAGGATCAAGATGTCCAATTAAATAATCTTCTAAATACAGCGAGAAATGTTATTCAAGAATGATAGAAGAATTGAATTAATAAGCGGGCTCTTGTATTTCATATAATATATAAGAAAAGTATATTTTGACTAAAACATTGTGTATAAAAACTAGTTAGGTAAAATCACAAATTTAAACATTTAATGCTTAAAAAGGTGATTTAAAATGGAAAGAAATAAAATAATTGCAAAGCTAGTTGCTTTGCATAATTCTTTGAAAAGCTGGCTGGAAGACACTCGGGGTCAGTACTTCGATCCCCAAGCTACTATGGATCTTTTTGAAAGATTTAATTCAATTCGAGATGAGCTTCGTTCTTTGTATCCTCCACTATTTGAAGACTTGACTTGCCGAGAGGTACCAAAATCAAGTGGAACATCGGATTTTAATGGAAGAGGATATATCAAACGTCGTCACTTTTATCTCTTACTAAAAGATATTAATTACTGTTTGGACATTTTATCTACTCAACCAACCGTAGACATCCCTTCAATGACTATTTCACGAGAGGGAGTATTCTTTGCGGGACAGTATTTCGATGCATTGCAGAAGGTAACTGGCATCTTAGAGCATGCTGATAAGCAAATCGACATTATTGATGGATATGTGAACTCTGATGTCTTGAGCCTACTGACTGGAAAGAAATCTACTGTGGCAGTTAATATACTTACTAAATCTGTTGACCCTGCTCTAAGAACAACAGCAATTGCATTTAATAGGCAGTATGGCAAATTAGCTATTCGAACGTCAAACGCATTTCATGACCGTTTCATCATAATAGATAAAAAAGATTTTTATCACTTTGGTGCTTCTATAAAGGATGTAGGAAAACGTGGTTTTATGTTTTCACGAATAGAAGAGGAAGATGTTATCAACGCGATACAAAAAAAGCTAGCTGAAGAGTGGAATCAAGCAACTGTGGTAATTTAAATCAAATAATAAATTTGAAACCACATGTTTAAATATAAAAATGAAAGGATCAGAATATATTAAAAAAATATCTAAAGAAGCCTATAGTGTTCCTGTCTTTTAAAGTTTTAGAGGCTATTACTGAAAGAATAAAAGAGTGATTTATAGTGTAAAAGCGATTTAATAAAAAATGTATTTAAACTAGAATATTTCATATAAAAACTAGTTTAGTGAGGTGGTTTAAATAATGGATGATATATTATTTAAAAAATGGGATAAGTGGATTGATATTATTTATTGGGATATTCATAATGCATTATCAATCACCAGATACGTTTTCAGAGAAGTCAAAGATATAGTAGAAAGTAATCTAAAGATAAATAAGTACAATATATTTTATGAATTTTTAGGAAGTGTGTATGTTAGATCAGCATTGATGGGGATTAGAAGGCATGTAAAGATTAGTGAAGATAGCATATCATTGGCTAATCTTTTACATGAAATTTGTAAACACCCTAAAGTTCTTACTAGGGACCGCTTTGTTGCTCTTTATAATGAAGATAGTGTGGTTAAGGAGCTTGCCAACAGTGAATTCGATGAATTCGCAGGCAAGGGAGAGGAATATGTTGATTCTGACCGAGTTAATTCGGATCTTAAGAAACTAAGGGCAAAAGCTAAAAAATGTGAAAAGTATGCAGATTGGAGGGTTGCACATTTAGATAAACGAGCAATATCATTCAAAGAATTAAAACTTGAGGATCTTGATAGTTGTATAGATTTCTTGGGAAAACTTATGAAAGATTACTATAAATTAATTCGTGCTCTAGATATGCCCATTTTACGAAAACCTCAATATGACTGGAAAGCAATTTTTAAGGAACGGTGGTTGCTTTAATTTAGAAATTTAAAGATTAGATACCCTTTAAAAAGTGTTTCAAAAACTGAAAATGAGAGTATTTAGAGAATAATTGATATTTTATATTATTTAACTTATAAAACCTTTAATTTGAATGGGGGGTTAGCAAGTCGATGGAACATAAATACAGATTACCAAAAGATACATTAGAAAAATTACATAAAGAACTGTATCTGAAACATACGGGTAAATCTAGAATTTCTTTTGAAGATTTAGCAAAAAAGTTTGATATCAATCCTCTTACAGTTAATTGACATAGTCTTATTGTTAAGTGTCAGATAGAAAAAGAAAAGATTATAGAGGAATATGAGTCGAGAATAAAAAATTTAAAGAAGGCAGTTTCTGATAAAGATAGTCAAGAGGATAATGTTTTAAATACTTTATATTGCATTTGTATTGACGAAAAGGATACTGATGCCTGTATTGGTTGGTTGAGAGCAACAGGTAAAATGAAACTGGCTGAAATAAGGGCTAAAGAATGTAAGGGAGAGGGTGAGTTTCCTTATACTTGGAAGGAAGTTATAGAGGAAATGCATAAAAGATCGGAAGAAGAATAGAAGAATTTCAAATTTTAGTAATATAAAAATATCATTTTTATTTTTAAAACACGCTTAAAGGACTGTTTTGTGTGTTTTTTAGCATTAAAAAAGATATAATGTTCATTATATTTAAGAAATATTTAAACAAGAAAAAATAATATAAAAATTATTAATTAGGAGAGTTTTTGTGAAAATAGATAAAAATGATTTGTCCCTTGAATTATTTAGATTGAATGTAATTTATAAAAACCCTGATGATATATTAATTATTCCATAAATGAATCCTATGGCAAAAGACGACGATAGAAAATCAAAAATAAAAAAAGTGGACAGGAAGTCATACCTCAATAAGGTTTTTTTTGGAGACGCCCGGGATATGTCGAAAATCCCAGGCAATAGTATCCACCTTATAGTGACTTCTCCTCCTTATTTTAACATCAAAGATTATTCTAAAGACGGCTACCAAGAAAAACAAGTTTCTGAAAAAAAGGAAGGACAAATCGGGGACATAGGTAGTTATAGAGAATATATTCTTACGCTTGTAGATATTTGGAAAGAATGCGAACGAGTATTAGTTCCAAATGGAAAATTGGCAATTAATGTGCCCCTGTTACCTATGAGACGTAAAGATTATGATACTCACTATAACAGGCACATTTTTGACTTAAATGCTGACATAGAATGGGCTGTTCTCCATGAAACGAATTTATTTTTATATGACATATATATATGGAACAGAACAAACCCCTCTAAAAGTTTAATGTTTGGTAGTTATCCTTATCCTCGAAACTTTTACGCTCAGAACACAAGCGAATTCATTACTATTTATGTAAAGGATGGGAAGTCAGATAATAATGTTAGCGATGAGCAAAAAGAAAAAAGTAAACTCACTGAAGAGGAGTGGGTAGAATATACCAAGCAGATTTGGGATATACCAATTCCCGGCAAAGGTGATGTAGCCTTTGGTGAACACTCAGCTATCATGCCGGAAGAAATAGTTAAACGCTGTGTCAAACTTTTCACTTTTGTGGGTGATACCGTTTTGGATCCAATGGCAGGCTCAGGGACAACTCTAAAGGTAGCAAAGCAACTAGAAAGAAACTATGTTGGGTATGAGTTAATGGATAGCTACAAGAAAGTTATAGATAAAAAGCTAGCACAGGCAGATCAAAAAGGGTTGGTTGATACAAACTTATGTTAGAAAAAAATAAACTTTACATCAGAGATTGCTTTGAATTTTTGGAGGAGATAAATAATAAAAGCATTGATCTTGCTGTAATTGACCCTCCCTATAATTTGGGCAAGGCTGCTTGGGACACATTTGAGTCACAAGAAAAGTTTTTAAATTTTACATTTTCTTGGATAGATATGCTAGTCCCTAAATTGAAGGAAAACAGTAGCTTATACGTATTTAATACAGCGTATAACTCAGCCTTTATATTACCACACATTGATAAAAAAATGGATTTCAGAAACTGGATTATATGGAACAAAAAAGATGGCTTTGGACCTACTAAAAGGAGATTTGTAACTGAACAGGAAACTATTTTGTTCTTTACAAAAGGAGATGACTATACATTTAATGCAGATGAGGTAAGAGTACCATACGAGTCTAAGAAAAGAATAAAACATGCTAAAAAGAAGGGAATTGTGAAAAACGGGAAACGGTGGTATCCAAATCCAAATGGTAAGTTATGCGGAGATGTATGGCATTACTCAAGTGCACGTCATAAGAACAAAATTAACGGCAAAACTCCTAAGATGCCACACCTGACCCCAAAACCATTGGATATGATAGAAAGAATGATAAGGGCAAGTAGTAATCCAGGCGATTTAGTTCTAGATTGTTTTGTTGGATCAGGAACTACAGCTATAGCTGCGAAAAAGTTAGGTCGGGATTTTATAGGTTGTGATAGTAACAAGGAATATATAAAAATATCCAATAAAAGGTTATCTTCATTATGATTACAGTTAGTAATATAAATCCTGGGAACGAAGCACTTAGGTTCATAGATTCCAGGATAAACGATGAAAATTATAGAGGGTCTCACGTGTCCCAACATAATAGATATGAAATGGGACAGGTGCTGAAAATACTTACTTTACTAGACAAGTATGTGCCAGATCATGAATTAATGACTATACGTACAACTGATATTTCAAAGAGGCCGGAAAATTTGCCCGAAGAATACAAGTACGCGGAATTTTGTAATGAGGCTAAGGGTAATGTGGGTATAGGTTCCCAAGATGCTATGAGAAAGAATTTATTCGTTGACTTTCATAGGATGGGATTGATAGAGCGATTTGATGAAAGCAAAAACAGGATCGACCCATACGGCAGAAAAAGGGTTAAGTATGTTGCCTTAAGTAATCAAGGCAGAAAGCTCATAACAGCGGAAACCATTCTTGACCAATATTTTATATTCTCTAAAGCAATCGATAAGTTGCTTGGAGGTCAAATTGACATCCTCTTAGAGCTTCTAATGAACAGGAAAAACAAGATAGGTAATATAAGTATCTATGAGTATATGTTTTTCGTATCTGCAGTTGGGTCAGGATTTAGTTTTGGCATTAACCTTAGTGAAGCAATCAAGCTAATTATCAGCTTCAAAAACTTAACGAAGTTACAAAGAAGGGCTGTTGTTGAGACTTTGAAATCAGAGCTGAATCCAAAGAACTTTTTAGGATCCAAAAAACAAAAAAGAGACTTTCATAATTGGCACAATGAAGCTCAACAGGTTTATCAGCTATTAAACCAAACAGTTTACTTTGAAGTTAGAGAAGGTCAGTTGGTTATTAAAACAGGCAAAAACAGCTTCGATGAAGTTGAAGATCGCTTGGACAGGTCCTTAAATGAAAAGAGTCAATACTTTGTTAACCATGAGGTGGGAAAAATTACTGGATTTGAACTACATCATGTTATACCCCTAGCATGGTCTGAGAGTGCCTATCATTTTAAGATTTTAGATAAGTGGAAAAACATGGTTTATATTGATGCCTTCAGCCATGCGAAAATAACGCAGAACAATAACAGAAACGTAGTGATGAGTTTTTATAACAACGACTTGATCTTAGCTGATTATTCAGAAAATCAAGTATATTTAAAATATAAAGAAAATATTTCTTACAACCCCGGGTATCAAAAGACTATTGATAATTACAACTCAGACCTACTAAATACTATAGGATGAGGCTATGACTAAAAAGACCAAGCTATCAAAAGAGTTCCTCACGGGAATCGGTTTTTAGTCGGACTAATTTTGGGATATATAATAGCATTTAGTTTTAGTAAGGGTGCATATGAGGAGGTTGCCAGGGCTAAAAAAGAGGGTTTATATATTAAATTACTTACAGTCGATAAACTGCTAGAATTTGAAGAGGTGTCTAAGCAAAGAAAAATATTATAAAAGATAGTTTAGAAAGCAATGAAAGTTAAAAAAGATGAAAATGAGCAATTAAAAATGTAATAGATATCTCAAGAATTTAAAATGAAAGGCAAAAATGACAAATCAAAAAAGAAAAGTTAGGATAAAGAAATATCGCCTCAGTGATTATAAATTAATAAGAAGCCCTTTTTGTTTTCTAGATGAAACTGGTAAATTACATTCCCCAAGAGACAGATTTTTTGGTTTAGGTATGATTAAATGTAACCAACCAATGTATATTTATAAAGAAATGAATTGGTTAAGAGACAAAGAGCATTTTTATGATGAGATCAAATTTTCTAAACTTTCTAAGAAAAAATACCCTATATTAATTAAATTTTTAGATTGTTTATTCATACCAGGTGTAAGATTCAGTTGCATAATTATAGATAAAGAAACTGTTGATTGGAGAGTTAAATTTAATAATGATCCATTCAATGCTTATGAAAATTTTGCATACTTATTATTAAAAGGAAATAGGGCAAGAAATGAAATATTAACTGTTATTGCAGATAATTATCCTGCACCAAGAAATGATAGATTTGAAATAGATATTAAAAGGGGAATTAATGCGGAATTTAAAGAATTAGCAATAAATGGTATCTGTAGAATGGATTCGAAAGGTTCTGATTTACTTCAAATGGCTGATCTTATATTGGGTACAATAGTCTATGAATTTAAAATAAAGGCTAGATTGCCAGAAGCAAAAAGTAGATTAAAACGTAAATTTTTGATAGAATTTAAAGCAAGATTTGGTGTAAATACATTTATAAATGGGTATAGAAAAATCCCCCTAAATATACATGTTTATAAATAAAAATTGCAGGTCATGTACCCTACGGTAGACACCTGCAATATATATAATTATACATATAGAAAAATAAAAGTCAAGAAAAATTTAAATTTATTTAAAATTTATTTATACTTATATAAATTTTTTTCACTGATGAAAGTGATATAAATCATTAATACGGTGTCTAAAAAATAAAAAAGAGAAATAAAAAATGAAAAAAACAAAAAATAAAGAACTAAAAAGATTTAAATTCCCAATTGATTTAATTGAGTTCCCTGTAAAATACAGCAAACAGGCAGTAACAAAAAAGATGATAATGGTGATAAAACCCTAGAAATGTATTTAGAAGGAATTTAATAATAAATATTTTATCTGGGTTGAAGGATCAGATTTAATAGGTTAATATAGTTCAGAGATTGACATAAGTTTGTATTAACAATATTATTAAAAATTTATATAATTTAAAACATATTATTTAAACAAAAAAAATAAACCGCCGAAGCGGTTTATAATTTATATTGAACTCGCGTAAGGAATTTTTAAATCCGTCAAAATTTAAATTCCTTATGACAGTAGGAGATTGTTTTGTCAAAAACCCGACTGCTTGTTATTAATTATAACAAAAGATTTTTAGTTGTCAAATAAATTTAAAGAAAAATTTGTAGCAATTTTTATACAGATTGGAAAATAAGTGAAAAAGAAATTCAAAGGATTTACAAAACCAACATACACTCAAACACCAAATGAGGTCTTCGATATACTTCTTAATATGTTAAATGGCTCTGAACTGAAGGTCTTACTTTATATTATTCGTAGAACCTTTGGATTTAAAAAAGAAAGCGACAACATATCTTTAAACCAAATAGTAAATGGGATAAAGAAAAAAGACGGATCAATACAGGATTATGGAACTGGTCTGTCTATGCAATCGGTAAAGAATGCAGTGAAAGGATTAACAGAAAAAAACGTTATTATAAAGATAAGAAGAAAAGATGAAAGTGGTCAAGATAAGTCCCCTAACTACTCATTAAACACTATTGAGATTCCATTTAAAAAGAACAGAGAAATCTTCATAGGTTTTACAGTACCAAATTACACTTTAGTCCCAGATGAAGTTTTTGATTTCTTGCTTTCCAGATTATCAGGATCTGAAATAAAAACTCTTCTATATATAACAAGAAGAACCTTTGGATATTCTAAAGAGAATGAAAATATATCATTAAAAAGGATGCTAATAGGTTATATAGATAAAGATAGAAATATAATCGATAACGGTGTTGGATTAACTAAACCTTCATTACTTAAAACACTAAGAAGCCTATCTAAAAACAAAATAATCATAAAGGAAAAAAGATTTAGTAAAGAAAAGGGAGATGAGCCAACAAACTATAGACTAAATTTTAAAATTGAACCGTGGTCAAAAAATTATCCCCTCCGTGGTAAAAAAAATATTACCTCCGTGGTAAATAAAATTACATCTCCCGTGGTCGAAAAAATACCCCCACAATATAAAACTAAACAAATAAAAAATATACAACAACATGTTGATGTAATTTCAAAAAACAGGGAAGAAGAAACCCTTAACAATCTTCTAGATCTTAATGTAGATAAAAAAATAGCTAAATCCTTATTAAATAAATATAGTTATAAAAAGATAAATACTTATATTAAGTATCTAAACTATAAGTTAGATAAGGGATTTAAACCTAAAGTTTCTATTGCAGCTTTTTTAGTTGATTCAATTGTTAACTCTTACATACTTCCTGAAAATTTTAAACAAATTGAAGATTTTGAGAAAAAAAGAATAGAAAGTGCAAAGAAATGTTATGAATCAATTAAAGGGGATTGTATAGCATCAAAAACAATAAATCTTTATCCATATTGTCCTTATTGTGAAAAAATTTATAAAAATGTTGATCAATGAAAAATATAATTTTTTTAATATTTAAAAAAGATAAAAATAATATATAAATAATATTTGAAAAAAGAGTTAATTTCTAACTTAAAAATTATAGAAAATAAAAGATAATTTAGTAAAAAAACTTTTCGAGATAACATGAATTCTAATTATACTAATTTAATTAATCCAAACATATTTTTACTAAATGTTTTTGTTGGAATGATAACATTTTCCATTCCTTTTTTGTGGAATGCTTACAAAGATATTTTAGATAAAAAAAAATATATTACAGGACAAAAGATAGAGAATATCTTAGCGAGAGAATTTTATAAAAAGAGTATAAAATTTTTTGGTTATTTTATTCAATATCCTGTTTGTATTGTAGTATTTTTAGGATTGGTTGTTATTCCATTATTTTTTTCGTTTATAGCCGGAATTTTCTTCTTGACTGGTATATTTATATATCTATCATTGCTTCCCCAAATTTTTCAAATAATAGAAGAAAAAAGTTCAACAAACCTAAAAGATTTTATTTTACAAAAAGAAGCTGACGAAACTGATATCTTTATAATTTTTAAAGAATTATGGCAAATAAAAGACGAAAAGATTGAGAAAGAATTTTCTATTAAGCCAGTTCATGTTTTTGATTATTTTGCACAGAAAATAAATCAACTCTTAAAAGAAAAACAACCACTTATTATTAAAAAGTACTTTAATGACTTTTTAACTTTTATAAACAATAGATCAAATATATTTTTAGTAGTTTCGAAAAAAGTTTTCCCAAAAATTTTAGAGTGGCATTTTAGAATTTGGAGAAAAGTATATGAATATGTGGGCAAAGAAGAAGAGTTTAACGAATGGATTAATTATGATGAAATATACAGGATATTAGATTCAATTTTTCAAAAAATAGAAGAACGAGCTTTAAAGGAAAGAGGAGCTTTTCATTTCTTTAATTATTTTAAAAAATATGAAGAGAAATATAAGAAAGAATTTGTTATCAGTAAAAAAATAAATAAGAAATTTTACTACCGTGATTTTTTATTTAGGTCTTTTTACAAAGTGTTTTTTAAGAATATTAAAGATTCACAGGAAAGTAACTATATTTGGAAGAATTATTTTCCAAAAGAATGGAAAATTATTAAAAATAATTTAAAGAATAAAGAAAATATTATATCGAAAGTATCTCTAAATAACTTTATGGAATGGACTCGAGATAGAATTTGGCGAGAGAAAGAAGAGTTTGACGAAGATTTAGAAAATGTATCTAGTAATCTTTTCCCAGAAGTAAGTCCATTTATGTGGGCTCCAATTCTGATTTTTGTTTTTTCTCCCTCTGGTGAAAATAGAGTAAAGTCTGTTATAGAACGAAAATGGAATTTTGGTCATATAGGTAGAATTAAAATATTTTGGTATTCAGAAGAAAACGAGGAAGAAATTGGAAAAAAAACAAGGGAAACTGCAATAAAAGAAGAAAAAAATACTATTGAGTTAGCTTACCTATTGTTTAAAAAGTGGTTCTCAAAAGAAAATTTAGATAAATATATAAAGGCATTGAGATATCTTGAATATCCAAAGGCATCGACAAAGGAAAGTAAAAGAATTAGGCTTCTTGAAATTTTTACTAAAATTAAAAAGTATATTGAAAAAGGATTAGAGGAAATATAGGAGAATAAAAAGGATCTATTGCAAAATATTAAACTTTTAAAGCCTTAGAAAGAGAGAAAATAAGAAAAGTAAATATATGAGAAATTAATTAAGTTTACATAATATATGTTATCGGAACTAGTAATTATACCTGATAAAATGGTAAAAAAAAATAAATTTTGATTGTATAATATTATGTGTCGATAAATTTACTTATAATTTATAATTAACATTATTATGATTTTCAAATAATTAAGATATGTATTAATCCTATAAGCTATTTAAAATTTAAATTAAGATCAAAAAGTTCATTAACTAAGATTGTTCTAGTGTGATATATAAAAACAGTGGACACGATAAATCGCGTCCACTGTTACCTCAACCTCAATCTTTCACAGAAGTCAACAAAATTACTTCTAATGAAAGCTTTTGCTGTGTGTATATTCTTTCAATCACAAATGCTTAGACTATAATGTAATATCACAGAAGTAGGTTCTCCAATCCCAATTTGGACTTGGGCTGCAGGGATTACCAGGGTAATTCACTAGTGGTTGGGTTCCATATGGACTAATGTCCTTTCTATCCCAATGCTTACCTGTGTGATCATTCCAAATGTTATCTGTTGCATGCTGATCCCAGCACTGTTGATTTGCCCAGTAACGACAATGCATAGGCCTATAATCCATTATCCTATACTTACCCTTATAAACAACAATGTTATAGGTATGTCCACCCTTTTTCTTTGCATAACCACACTCTGTACGTTGTCCTTGATCAACAGAGTTGTGGTGATCTGCGCAGAAGATGCACTTGTGGTGAAAACCAAGGGAACGCAATAGTGCAGCTCGCAGGATTGCATGATCTTCACAGTCTCCGGCGAAGTCTTTTGAACCTCTATGTCCGCTCTTGGTTAGTGTCTTAAATGCTGTTTGTGCACCTTTCCATGACCCACTATCCTTTACATACTCCATGTGTTGATGAACATACCAAGCTATTGCCTCTACATAATTGTCTGACTTCTCAGGTCCAGAATAAAATGCATCGAAATCTTTGTTTTCGTTTAGAGCGTATTCAGCAAGAGCAACTGTGGCAAATGTTTTGACCTCGTTGCGTTTGTCTACATTCTTGATTGAAAAGAGTTTCCGGCTAG
The DNA here is from genome assembly GCA_019057975.1 of Promethearchaeota archaeon. Next base: position 18,921 of record JAHLWJ010000032.1, read on the forward strand.
CTCCTGAGCCTGGGTTTACTGAGCTTTTGTAGCAGTCCTGGCATACAGAGGGGCTGCTACCACCACAGTCAACACCAGTTTCGTCTCCATCCATAATGCTATTGGTCCAGGTTATGGGTTTAAATAATGAACTAAGGGATTTATAATTAGAGATTGATGCAAAACCTCCATTGTCGTTATATGGTCCCCTTGAATAGTAACGAGACTCACCTTGGTTTGTGGCTAATAAAAGAACATAGTATTTCCAGTTATACGGATCGTCTTTGTTCTTATCACAATAGTTCAAGTGAGCTGTCCATTTTAACCTACCAGTGCTTCGTGTGTATTGAACATTTCTAATATTGAAGTGATTTTCATTTATATGATGATCTTTTTTAGTATAATCGAATTTCCACCCTGTTGGGATTACCATTGCATGTTTATAATTTTTGAGTATGTTACTAGAAACGTTACCTATATGGGTATGTGTTCCACCTCCACGGTCTTTTCCAGATAAGGTTTTTTCAAACCAACTGCCATTGAATGCTAGAATAGTATAATAGTAGCGATAACGGTAATTATCTTTCCAGTTTTTATCAGCATAAACGACTCCGGTTTTCCAAGAGATTCTACCAGTTGAGCGATTGAAATTTTTTTGAGATATCTTTACTTCTATATGGTTTATATGATGGTCCTTGTGGGTAAAGTCAAAGCGCCATCCTCTCAATAGTACTACAGCTTTTGAGAACAGCTTGAGTGAAGGATGTTGAAAGCTTCCATTGTGTGTACTCACTTTTCCAGTTTTTTTAAGCCAGGGAGTGTAACCATGATGGGCGAAGCCTGGATCAAAACGAAAGACTTGGTGGTTTACACTCCATCGATAATCATCATCGAAATTCTTATCTGCATATATACATCCAGTATTCCATCTGAGCGAATTCTGTGTAGATGAATATATTTGGGATGTACACCACATCCCATGTTCATTAAGATGATGGTCTCCGCCATAACGATAGTCAAAACTCCATCCTGATGGTAGAGCAAAGGACGTCTTTGGCAAGAATGGTTGAATTGGGTACCGCAGTAAAGTGCTCATACCACTTATTGCAACTATAGAGTTAGAGACCTTAGCAATAGTAGCTGGTACACTAATTATATTTCTAAGTGCTTTTATTCTGTAAATTAGTGATTTCGACTCCTTGGCTCTAAGTGATAATGTGCCAGAAAAAATTAGTCTAGGGTCTTTGTCATTTGGGTGCACAATACGGAATTTCATCGGGGCACGAGTGGAAACATGTTTAGCTTGCTCCGCTGTGTGGTTATCCTCGATTACAAGCTTAGGAACTGTTACTGATTTGTTATTTTTGACATTAATAATAACTTCAACTATTTTCTTAGGTAATTTCTTTACTGACTTACTAAGTGATATATCCACGTCAAGTTCAGTCCACTTAACTGAGATAGGTAGAGGGTATGTGTTCCTTTTCTTGAATTCGCATATTATACCAGCTTGTGTTTTGCGTACAGAAGTTGGTTTAATGGAGGAGTATACTAACTTTTTAGCATTCTTAGGAAGATTGAAAGTAACATTGTAGCTTTGTACCTTATGAAGGAGATCAATATTATTAGCAAGGACGTTAGGTATATAGAGAAAAGACTTGAACTTTTCCCCAAATACAGGTGCTGAGAATACCATATCCAGCACACGTTTCTCCTGTGGTTTGAGTCTTACATCAAGTTTCTTAGTTTCATGATCTTTAAGTCTATCTTTAGGAACCAAAGCAAACATTGGCTTACTAGCAGTTATTGCCCGTGTTTTCATTGCAGCAATACCAGGACGCATAGCAGTGAGCCTCACATTCAAAACACTACGCCCTCTATTACGTAAATAATAACTATTATTGACATCTGCTCTGGTTTCGGAGAGGTTGATCGATGCTGTCAGTTTTTCCATTCTTAATTTTCCAATGTAACGTATCTTATTTGACATGTCAGTCATCCTTTCTGATTATAAATTTTTGCTAATTTAAGATTAACTTCAATTTGTCTAAGTTTTATTCTTTGTAATTAACCTCCTTTCTTTTTTATAATATCTACTTTTAATGTTAAATATGTTAAAATAGTTAGCCACCTAGAAATGCTTATATTTTTTGCGAGTATATGGTCTTTTAAAGGTGGCAATTTATTTAAAACAGTTCTCTATAAAATCACCTCCAAATAAAAATAGCTGCTTATAAAATATATTAAGCAGCTATATATTTACTGAATGTTATATATATTGAGTTATCTATATTTAAATATAGTAATTGCATGCCCCTCCTCCCCTACCCATAACATAAATTATGTTATCACAATTAATAAATATTATAATATATCAATTTATAATTTGCAAGTTTATTTATTACTTTTTTATAAACCCTCTTACCCTTTCAAAAAGAACCTTATCATCCTTTATCTTAAGACCTGCTGTATCTAATTCAACATCCATAAAAGCCTTAACAAATCCTCTTATAATCATATTCTTTGGTATTTTATTTCCTCCAGTAAGTTTAGCTTTTTTACCCAGTAAATCTAAAAATTCATTTTCCTTCTCTGATAGGCATACACTCACCTTATAAAAAGGTTCTCTTGTTAAAAGAGGATGTTCTTCTTCAAAAGGCTTTTCTTTAATAATTTCAACTTCCTTTATTTTTTCCTTCTTCTCTTTCCTCTCCCCTACTTTCTTTTTAACTCTATTTACTTTTTTAACTTTTACTTCATCAACTTCTTCTAAAATAGGCTCTTCTTTTAACCTCTCTTCTATAGATTTTACAGCTTCCTCAAACAATATTTTCTTACCCCTACCTTTTATACTTGGTCTTTTTACCATTTTATTTAACCCCCTCTATTTCTTTTGCTAAATTCTTATATGCTAATGCACTTGGATTATTTGGTGCATAATAAAGTATAGATCTTCCAATCATTGGACTTTCTTTAAACCTTACAGTGTGTCTTATTACGGAATTAAATACTTTGTATTTACCCTTTAAGACTTCTCTTATTTCGTTTGCAACCTCTTTTGAGTGAAGTGTTCTTACATCATAAAAAGTAAAAACTATCCCCAATACTTTTATTTCTTTATTTACATAATTTTTGACATCTGTAATTGAATCAAGAAGAAATTTTAAGGCTCTAAGTGAATAGTACTCGCATGCAATTGGTATTAATACCTCTTTAGCAGCAGCTAAAACATTAATTGCTAAAACTCCCAATGATGGTGGAGTGTCTATTAAAATATAGTCATATTTATCAGTTATGTTTTTAATAGAATTATTTAGTTTAAAAGCCCACTTATCTTTAGACAATAGCTCCAATTCAGCACCGCAAAGATCTATATTGGATGGAGCAAGATATAGACCGGATTTTGTTTCAACAACTATTTCTTTAATATCAATGTTGTCTAATATAACATCATATATGGATTTATTTATTGATTCAGGTTCAACACCCAGACCTATTCCTAATCCACCTTGTGGGTCCATGTCTACAAGCAATACACTCTTACCAATCCCTTTTAATGCAGCACCCAAATTTATTACTGTTGTGGTTTTACCTACTCCCCCCTTTTGATTTGTTACAGATATTATTCTTCCCATAAAT
>JAHLWJ010000033.1 GCA_019057975.1 Promethearchaeota archaeon
ACAAAGATAAAGTATTTTTGTATTGGAAAGATACAACAATATCTTATAAACAACTGTATGAACTTTCTAATAGAGTAGCGAATTTTTTATATGATTTAGGAATTAGAAAAGGAGACAAAGTCAGTATTTATCTACCAAACATGCCTGAATATGTGTATTTGTATTTAGGAATTCCTAAATTGGGAGCGATTACTGGTCCTGTAAATGCTCTTTTTAAAGCACGAGAAGTTAAATTCGTGGTTGGCCATTCAGAAGCCAAAGCTATAGTTACCATCCCAGAATTCATGGAGATAGTTAATGAAATAAAGAAAGATTTACCTGATCTGAAACATGTGATTGTTATAGGAGATCCGGTTGAAAATACGCTTAATTTCTGGGAATTAATGGAAAAGGCTTCAGCTGAGGCTCCTCCAGAGGTAAATATTAAAGAAAAAAAAGATATCGCTACTATAATATATACTAGTGGGACTACAGGTTTCCCAAAAGGCGTATTACAGACTCATTTTAATATAAGAAGAAATGCAGAAATGCTACAAGATTTCTTAAAAGCTAGTGAAGATTTTCGATTTATGCTCATTTTACCATTGTTCCATGTCAATGCACAAATTGTAACTGTCATGACACCTTTTTTAATAGGAGCTAGTTGTATTTTAACACCAGGATTCTCGGCTCAAACACACTGGGAAACTGTAGCAAAATATAAAGCCTCAACCTTCAGTGCTGTCCCAACGATACTTTCTATCTTGCTTCGAATGCCACATGAGAACCTGGATCTTTCTTCCTTAGAATTTGTAATTTGTGGAGCAGCTCCCTTACCTGTAGAGGTATTTAGGGAATTTGAAGCAACTTTTTGCAAAATTATTGAAGGATATGGCCTTACAGAAGGGACATGTGCTTCTTCAGTAAATCCTTTGCCCACAGAAACAGAAGATAGACGCAAAGTAGGAAGTATTGGCATAGCTTTACCGGGTAATGAGATGAGAATCGTGGATGATATAGGTAATAACGTTCCTCCAAATACTAAAGGGGAAATTATTATTAAAGGAGACAATGTCATGAAAGAATATTTTAAAAACCCAGAAGCTAACGCGGAGACGCTTAAAAAAGGCTGGTTGTATACAGGAGACATTGGACATATGGACGATGATGGATTTTTCTTTATAACAGACCGCAAAAAGGACATGATAATAAGAGGGGGAGAGAATATTTATCCTCGCGAGATCGAGGAAGTACTTTATTCTCATCCATCAGTGTCATTAGCGACAGTCATCGGTGTACGTGATAAGATATATGGAGAACTTCCTAAAGCGTTTATTGTACTGAAGGAAGGAGAATCAATTAATGAGGAAGAAATTATTACCTACTGTAAAATGAATTTGGCAGATTTTAAAATCCCAAAATATGTTGAATTTAGAGATAGTTTACAACAGACACCTACAGGTAAAATAATGAAACAACCTCTACGCGAAGAAGAAGAATCTAAAACAGGTAAATTATTCAATTCCTAATCTTTTTTTAAATCACGAGTAAAAATAAATAGGATTTATTATTTTTTATATTATAATTGTAATAAGGACCATTTAGAATATACTGCTTTAGGTAATGGCTCTTTTATTCAAATGGGAGGGTAGTCTAGCTTGGTATGATACCGCAAAGCATTAATCTTTACGGCTTAAAACTTGGCTGGGGGCCAAGTGGTCGGGGGTTCAATTCCCCCCTCTCCCATTCAATTTTTCATTTTATTCTTAGAACGTTGAAAATTTTTTATTAAGTTCTTTTATTTCATTAGGATAATCCTTGAAAAACCAATTAACTTCATTTTGAAAGAAAAATCTTTCCCTTAAAACATCATAGTGAGATTTTCCTCTTAGGCTTGTCAGTTTTGCGATATCCTCAGATTTAATTTTACCTTCTTCAACTAGTTCCATTCGTGTTATGAACTGATCTTTAAGATTTATATCTCTAAGGATTATAGAAACGGCTTTAGTTATTTTATATATAATATCTTTTAGTTCAGATTTGTAATCTTGTTGAAATTCATCAATCTGATAAATAAAATTTCTTATTCTTCTTAAGATCAGATCTTTATCATAGTAGCTGATTAAGTTTTTAGGATTAAGTGTCTTGGATAGGTAGTTTATTACTTTCTTTCTAACATTATTTTTAATACCTAACTTCTCCATCTCTTTTTCTAATTTAGCTAAGAATTTTCTCTTTAAATATTGCTTAAATTTTATGATGATCGCTTCATTTTCTTTTTGATCTGAACAAATTTCAACGATCTCTCCTCTGGGGGTGGAATAAGTGAACCCCAAACCCTGTGGTCCTAAACCCCCAAGAAGGACCATGGAGATGCTGTAAAATTTATAATTATCCTTTTCCAAAATTTTATTCTTATTTTTTAAAATGGTCTCTGGAAAAACAAAATGTTTTTTGATTTCATGAAATTCATGATCCTCATCATCGCCAAAATAGAAGGTTCGATATATGATCTCAAATTCTAGAACTTTCTTACTGCCATCATAATTCTTTTCTAAGTTATCAATAAATTGTTTTATAGGACCTAAATTTCTCACACTTAATCCATACATAGAATACCAATCAGTCCAAGTTTTTAAATAATTTAAACTGTACATACCTCTCATTTCTGACCGATATTCACGATTATGTAGAAAAACTCTTAATCTTTCTTCATTTGATAAAAGAAGGTCATAAGGCATGATTTTGCATGAGTAAAAAATTATTGAATCTGATACGTGGCCATATAAATCTTTTAAATTAGCAATGAGAGCTTCATCATTCTTTTTAATTGTTTTAATTATTTCTAATTCGTCTTTAGAAAAATTTCTCTCAAATAAATTATATTTATTGAAAAATCGAATAAATACAAATATCCTACCTATTAGTCCCTTTCGAATCCCATCTATATGTAATTGAGCAATTATTTTAAATCTAAAGGGAATTTTTTTGACTTCAATAAATATCCCCATTTTATCAGATAAATTAATCAACTGGCTAAATTTATTAAATACTACTACTTCATCACCCATACCTCTATATAAAGATAATAATGAAAGCAATTTAGAGAGAGCTAAATAATAACATTTTTCTCTATTATCACTGATTTTTTCAAAATCTTCTGAATCATTCAGATTTAAGAAATCCATTTCTTTATAGTATAAGAAAAAATCTTCAAATTGAGAGACATCTCCGGTTCCTATTGTTTTAAGCAGTACTTGAAATTGTTCTGAAAGCATAATTAAACTATCTCTCTCAATAACAGAATATGTAATAAGATAAAGTGACTTTTAATTAATATAATTAAGTTCTTGTTAATTTTTAATTAATTTGATTAAACCGGAAAACTTGTTAATTCTTATAAATTTTTAAGTTTTGTTGATCTTCTTCTTAATTAAAAATCAATAAAAATTATTCAGTGATTTAGGAATGAGCGAAATACAAGAAACAGATAAAACAATGCGAGCCATCGCAATGGTTGGAGGGATTATAGCTATCATAGAATCTATATTGCAATTTATGGGAACTTATATATTAGCATACGGGTTCGGTATATTAGATGGCATTTTAGGTTTAATTTTCGCAGTTCTGGTTATTTTTTTAAGTATACGACCTATTCACTATACTCCTGCTTTTTTAGGCATCTTAGGAATTCTTTTGATGGTCTTTTCGATATTAACAGGTGGGATAATCGTCATTCTTGCAACTTTTCTTGGAGCAATAAGTTGAGCCTAATTTATTAATTCTTATTATTTCTTTTTTTTTAGTTTATCTATGATAAACAAGATAAAAAATATTTCCCGAAAATTACGGTAGTATAAAATTAGAATTAAACAATTGTTTAAGATAAAGCTAGAGCTAAGAGAAGGGCACCTTGAATTTCAGACAATTCACCCACTCTCGATGTATCTATAATAATTCTTTCTAAATCCATATATATAGCTCCATATGCTTTTCCTCCACCTAAATGAACCAATGTTCTATAAATCAAATTCCCTGAAATTCCATCAGGAGCAATGATTAAGTTAGATTTATTTTTAACAGCATTCTCTATTAAAATTTCATCATGATTTATAGCTAAATCTGGATATCGCTCTTTCATAACCTCAACAGTTTTTTCTCCAATCCCGATTGATAAATCAATATTATTATCTCTTCCTATATCTCCAAGTCGACCTCCACTCAAGATACTAATATTAGGTTCAATATTTAGTAATTCTAATTCTTTTTTTGCGTTTTCTAAAAATTCAATTTTATCTTCTACATTATTACATTCATCTATACCCACAGGTCCATAAAAAAACTGATGACCGTCAACTGTTTCAAGCAGTGCTAATCTATTGATTATTTCTGTATTTAAGTGTTCTTTTAAATTTTCTAAGAATTTACTAGAACTTAATGAACCTCGAATTACGCTATTAATTGTATTGTTTTCAAGGAATTTAAAAATGCCCTTTTCAGGTACTTCGGAATGAATCAATAATATACTAGACTTATATTTTGAATTAATTTGCTTACGTATATGATTTAAAGATTCTTCATTACCAAAAATGTAGATCTTTGATGAATGTTCTTCCAAGAAATTGAGAATTGCCAACAAAATTTTACGATTATGAAATTCAGATGTTCCGAGACCGATTCCTATGTTCCCGCTTTTTCCTTTTGCTATTACTTCAAAATTCTGTAAAATTGTCATAAGATTAATTTGCACAAAAATTTAGTCTCTTTCAAAACACAATATAAAATATATAAGCTAAAATTATTGTTAAAGTATTATATACACCATGACAGATAACATTTGCTATCAAATTTTCATTTCTCCAGTGGTAAAGAAGCCCCAGCATTAATGATATTGCGAAATAAGGAAGGAAAACCAAAAGAAAAGAAATTACAAAGAGAATTGGTGACTCTAAGGCAAAAAATAGGATACCAATTAGATGAATCATCGAAAATGAAAAAGCAGTTATTATAATCCCCCATTTACTACCTAAACTCCGTACTAATCCTTTTTGCATAAATCCTCTGAATAGTATCTCTTCTGAAGTTCCGATTACTAATATCATAACTATACAAAAAACAATTAAGCTTGGTATATCCATTGGTAGAATATCACCTGTTAATTCACTAGAATCCTGAATTATTTCAACTTGAAAAAGTATTTCTAGAATTATCTCTATAAGAATTGAGACAGTTAAAACTAGCAATACCCCTATTAGAGCAAAAATCAATCCTATTAAAACTTCTTTTAAGATACGTCTTATATCATAACCCCTTGAAGTAAAACCTAATAGAATTAAACTATTTTTAACAGTTGGATTCTTGAGATATTTACGTACATAAATTACTGGAACAAATATAAAAATTAGTTCAAATATCGAAATTATGGAGATAAAATAGGAATTTGATATTAAATCATAGAGGCTATCCAAATCAATTGTAAGAAATGTTAAGAAGGCAAAGAATCCTCCTAATATAAAATTCATTAATAGAAAAGTACCCAAGGGCAGTCCAATCGAAATTGATGGTCCCCATAATTTATGCTCTTTATTATTAATTAATTCTTCATCTGAAATTTTTGGAGGGCCATAATAAATGGGAGGTGGTTGATATTGAGGATATGACACTTGAGATTTATAAGGGTTTAGGCTTTGAGAGGTTGGTAACTTTTTATGCTCTTTAATATATTTAATATTTGTACCACACTTGATACAAAATTTAAGATTTTGAATTTTTGGTAGATTGTGACCACATATGGGACAAAACTCCCAATCTGATTTAACAGGTTCTTGATCCTTATTAATATTGTGAAGCTCTTTATCATTCATTACTAAAATAAAAAAAGATTTCTAAATACTAAAAGCTTTACATTTCAAGTTTGTTGAGTAGAGTTAATTTCAAAATTAATTATACGTTGCCTCTTATAAAGTTTAAAAGATTAGTAGTTTGATCTTCTCTATAGGGTTTTGGATAATAGCTAAACTTCATAGTTTCCTGAACTTCTAATTTGAATTTTATTGAAGGCATCCAAAAGGTTTTATTAAAATGTTGGTACTCAATCATTACTATAGAAGGAAAAATACCCTTTTCTTTAGGATTTATTCTTGATTTAATTTTCCTTCTCTCATTTGCTTTTAGCTTTTTTATACTAGTAAATTTCAATTTATTCTGAAATGAATCCGGTATGAAGAAATAAATTTTGATATTCTTAATATCAGTTATATTTGGGTTTTCAATATTTAAAGTTAAAACTTCAGGGTTATTTACCCTTAGTTTTTGATTAGGGATTTTAATATCAATAAAAAGTGGATAAGGTAGGATTTCCTCATTTAACGTAAAGCTTAAATCAATAAGTTTTTGAAGATTGGGCTTAATTTCTGAGATAAATTGCTTTCGTTGTTCTTCTAGAGATAAGACCTTTTTACTCCTTATGTCTTCGAAATTCTTTAGCATTCGATTAACATATTTTAAGATATGCTTATCAAATTCAGTGTGTTTACCAGAAATAATAGATATCAGTTCTTTATAATATTCTGATTCCAGATTTCTAAGTAGTGGCTTTGTAAATAAATTATTGACAAAATTTTTTAGTACTTCATCCATTTCAATTAAAACATTTTGCCCAATTTTAAATTTGTCAATAAGATTTACATTATATATATTTTTTTGCATCAGATGACTTAAAGATTCTATTGCTTCAACAGTTTCGCAATTATAAGATTCTAAAGCCTTCTTAACCATTGATCCTAAAATATGATCGAATTTTTCAGCATTTTTATTCTTGTAAGTGATAAATTCTTCACGGTAAGAGCCTAAATATTTAATAATTCTCCCCGAATGTAACTTTAAAAGACAATTTTGATATTTCTGATATTTTTCAGAAAGATTATTAATCCAATTTCTAACACGATTTAGTTCATTAAGATTTTCGTCAGTAGTTACTATTTGTTCTTCATTAAAAGGTTCTGTTAATAAAAAAGGATCATCTATTCGAATATTTTCTAATAGTATACATGTATCTCGCTCTAATTGAATAATATCTTCGATTTGTTTGTATAAATTGTAGATGTGAATATCATTTTTATAGATTTTTTCTAATTCGTGAAGTAAATCTTCGAGTTTTTCTGAAAAGAGTTTTGGGTTGTTATCTAAAATATTTTTTATAATAATAGTGAAATTAACCAATATAGAATAGAACTTACACGTCTTATAAAGATTAGGATCGTAATTTTCCAAATTAGTAATTTTACAGTAATCTACAACATTTTGATAATTGTTCTCAGCAAGTTGGTAAAATCTAAAACATTTAGAATATACAGTAGAATTTTTAGCTAAATAGCTATAGTATAATCCTAATAGTGATTTATTAATCATGTAGGCCTTATCCCTGAATTCCAGATATCTCTTTTTAGATGTATCCTCTTCTAAGTAATTAAGCAAGAATCTATCTATGATTATCTCAAAATTTCCTGAAGCGCGAATTAAATAAAATAATTTTACGGGGTCAACATTAATTGAATCTAGTTTGGTTATTATTAAATGCCGATATTCCTTAAAACTAGACTTAATATTATTAAAATAAGACTCGATTAATATTTTCCTTCTCAAAATCTCTTTAGGCTTAACCTTTTTTGATTTATACAACGAGGAGATATTCAGTATATCTGACATGTAATATTTAAAGGTGTAAAAAGATTCCATATAGAAATTTCTGGCCCCACAGTAAGGACACTGAACTATAGATCCTTTCAAAATTGGTAACGAAGAACCGCACTTCTTACACGGGAGGTGTGCTATCAAATTAAGTGTCCTTTAAAATTTTAAGATCTAAAGAAAACTATTCTTATACCATTATAAGTTTATGCTAGATTATTAAAATTTTATCACATAATCACATAATATCATGATATTTTGATGTATTATTTGGAAACTAAAGATCGAAAGATTTAATGAGAAAAATAACAGAAAAGACAATTCTCTTTTAATTCAATAGGATTCACAAAACCAAAACGCTCAAATTGTATAGTTTTATTCATAGGAATTTTTAAAAGGTTTATTTCTCCCAAACCTTTTGATATAGAACCATCAGGTCTAACAATCGAAACTTCAATATTCTCATTTTTAGGTAGCCAATGAATTATTGAAAATTGCCTATTAAGTTTCTTACTATGAAAAGAACTATGAATTAATTTCTTACTTAAATCAATAGATTTAATCTGAATATTTATTAAATCTTTTAGCCGTATGATTTGGTTTTTTTTCACTTTTTCTGCATCTGAAGATGAGATTAACAATTTTAATTGATTACTTTTTGCGAGACATTTAATTTTTCTTATCCCTCTTTTTGGATTTGAAGGGTGGAGTAAAGGTTCGGCAATATACTCATCAGAAGGAACGTCATTAACTATAACCGATATTGGATCTTCGACAAAAAAGTATCTATCAGAAATAGCATCAATAATATCCTGATTTTTTGAATATAACCAGTTTACTGAAAAAGTTATTCCTGTTTGAGACATACCGAGATCTAGTAATGTTTTTCTTAGAGCCTCTGGTTTTATCCCTCGTTTCTTGAGAGATTGTAAACTCCAGGTTCTTGGATCATCCCATCCTTGGTATATACCCTTCTGGATATTGTTACGAGCATCAGTTTTACTTAACTTCAAGTCTGCAAAATTCATTCTACCATAATAGAGTAACTTAGCTTTTTTCCAGCCGAAATGATCCCATATAAATTCTTCAATAATTCCTTCTTTTACTAGATCTATCCCTCTAAGTATGTGAGTAGCTCCTATTAAATGATCATCAATCGCCCATGAAAATTCGAGCATTGGCCATACTATGTACTTAGTGCCAACTTTAGGATGTTCTGCTTCTGATATTCTCATAATAATTTGATCTCTTAAAGCAGGATCTTTTTGATCCATCCCGGTTTTTAATCTTACGACAACCTCACCTTCATGATATTGACCCTTGAGCATAGTTCGCCATTCAGTAAGATTCTTCTCTACTGTGTGTTGTCTATGAGGACAATTCTTTCCCTGTTTTTTATAATTTTCCCTGAATTCATTAGCAGAGCAAAAACATACGTATGCCATATCATCGTTAATTAATTTTTCACAATATTCATAAAAAGTTTCTAAACGGTCACTTTTATAAAGAATCTTAGAATATTTCACATCCAACCATTTTAATCCTTCCTGAATCAACTCATATGCTTCTGGTAAAACATACTTTGCCTTAGGGCTATCTCTTAGAGATTTAGGGCTCCCTATCGTATCATCATAAAATAATATAAGTTCTCCATCATACTTTTTTACGTATTCATCGTTCAATACAATCATCCGAGCATTACCAATATGTAATGCACCGCTCGGATAAGGAGCAAGACGCATCACAATTTTTTCATATTTATCAATATCTGGTAATGGAGGTAACTCCTTTTCCTCTTCTGTCTTTGCTTCTTTTTTTTCTAAAGCTTTTGGATCAAGTTGTATTAGCTTCTTTTTTTGTTCTTCCAAATTTAGGTTCGTTATTTCCTCTAGAATTTGATCTAGTAAAGGGATAATTTGTTTAGTCTGGGGCCTTAGATCTTTTCTCTCAGCCATTAGTTTTCCCATAACGGCTTTTTTATTTGGAGTTCCACCAAATTCTACCGCGTTTTTTAAACCATTAATCCAAAGGATCTTTGTAATCTCTTTATCTTCCATGAGAACCGAAATTTTAAAAAACAATTATCAGTTTTTTTTAATTCTAATATTATGTTTAACTATAAAGAACGATTACATAAGTATTATAGAGAATTATTAATAATTAAGAATTACAGATAGATTCTCATTATGGTCCGGTAGTCCAGCTTGGATAGGGCGCTGGCTTGCGGAGCCAGATATGTGAAATCTTGTTTCACACTGGAGATCGAGGGTTCAAATCCCCCCCGGACCATTCTCACTCATTTATAGCAGATTAAATTAATCCAAATGTTCCAAAATTTCAGAAATATTATCAATTCTTATTAATTCTGGTACATCAAGCTCTCTTTCAAAAGGAAATTTATACTTTCTTTCACACAGAATAGTTTGCATACCAGCTCTATCACCACCTACAACATCAGCATATTCATCTCCACATACTAGGCATTCTGAATTTTCAGTTAATCCCATTTGTTTTAAAGTATAAAAGAAAATTTCAGGATCCGGTTTTCTTTTACCAAATTCAGCAGAGGTTACGACCGCATCAAAATATTTAAAAAGTTGAAATTTTTTTAGAGAATTTTCAACCATTGTATGGCTAGGGTGATTAGATAAAACTGCTAATCTAAGGTTTTCGTATTTAGACAATTTTTCTAAGGTTTCTTTAGTATTAGGAAATGGCTTCCACTCTTCCATCTCGAATGAATGATACATTTCTGCTAATTTAAAATATGTTTTCTCATCTAGACGATCAATACTATTTATAAGTTGCTCTTCCCTGAGTGATTCCAGAACGTGTTGATAAAGCTTAGAAGTTGGAAATTCTTTTTTAGTTTTTCTACCCTCTATCCAATATTGCTCTCGTTTCTTAGAAAATTTCTTTACAAATAATTCATCTGATATTTTATCATTCCAAACTTGCTTTTCTTTTAACAATTCAATGGATTTCAATAAACCTTTTTTAAAACATTCATAATATCTCTCTACAGAAGGGTTATCAAAATGGAAAAGAGTAAAACCATAGTCAAATATAATTCCTTTAATCGACATTGTGTTAATTATATTAAAAATTGATTCTCAATTTTAATTTATCTAAATTCAATTGTAAGTATTGTATCTTTCGTTTCTGTTAAATACTTAATAAAAAACAAATTATTAACATAGAAATTTAATATTAATGAGAAAAGGTATGTCAATTGATAAATGGTTCTCTAAGAAAGATTCAAAAGAAGAGGAAAAAAGAAGAGAAAAAGCTTTTAAAAGCCTTTCTGAGGGTGAACTTAAGGAATTAAAAAAAAAAAAAATTCGAAATATTGTCGAAAAAGAAGATCAAAAATCAGGAAAATCATTAGAGAGTGAAAAATTTATGCAAGATATCCTTGAATTTAAAAAATGGTTAAACCAGAGAACGTATTTAAAAGGAGATATAGATAAAATTGAAACTTGGATAACAAATTTGTATTCAAGTATTAAATATGAAGCTGAACATAAGTCAAAGTTAATGAATAGTAATGAAAAGAGGAGTTTAATAGAAGATTACAAAAAAATTCCACCTAAATTTTTAGATGAGAAAACAAGAATTGCTATAAATAAAAAGATTCATGGAATAAAGAGGACCAATTCAGATAACTATTATTTAAGAAAATTAAAAAGCAATCTTAAGGAAAAACTAAAAGAAGCGGAATATTACGAATCTTTAAATAAATTAATTAAGATATTATAAAATTTTAAAGAAAATTCGAAATACTTTTTATTTTATCGAGTTTTATATTTTCTATAGAAAAAATTAGACTTCTCTTGAATAAAAAAATGCTTCTGATTTGCCCAATTGCTGGAATAGGACGGAGACTTCAGCCATTTACTTATTCTAAGCCCAAAGCTTTTTTAAAAGTTGCTGGAAAGCGTTTAATTGATCATGTATTAGATAAGTTGAAGATTTCTTTTCCAAAAGGAACTAATATATGCTTTATTGTTGGCTACAAAAAAAGACAAATAACGGAATATCTTAAAAAGAATCATTCAGATTATTTTAATCTCCATTTTTTAGAACAAATACCCCTCGGATATGAAGCAGATACACCCTTTTTTAGTGGTCTTGGTGATGCAATATTACTAGCAAAGGATTTCACTGAGAATGATGACTGTTTCATATTTCTCAGTGATAGACTTCCTATGGAAGATTATTCACAAATTTTATTAAACTTTCATCGGGACATCTGTGATGGCGTAATAAATGTTAAACAAGTGGATAATCCCGAGTATTATGGTGTAATTGAATTAGATGAAAATGAAATTGTTAAAAATATTGTTGAAAAACCAAAAAAACCTAAGTCTAACTATGCGGTATCTGGAGCATATTTATTTGGAATGAGTATTACACCACGATTATTTGAATTACTAGAGGAACAAAACAAAATTCCTTTAGAAAACGGTCAAGAACATACAATTACATCTGTAATTCAGCAACTTATTGAAGAAGGATTCAAGTTTAAAATCAACGAAATGAAAAGGGAGATTTTAGATTTTGGAAGGCCAGAAAGCCTATTAGCGGGAAATAGACTTTTACTTTCTGAAACTAAAATACAAGATCCTACATATGAAAAATTAATCCAATCAGGAAATATTATTGATTCCAAAATAGTACCTCCAGTATTCCTTGGTAAGGAAATTAAAATAATTGATTCAGTTATAGGGCCAAATGTATCAATCGGGGATAAAGTTATATTGAAAAAATGCATCTTATCTAATTGTGTTATTGGTGATGGTGCGAACTTGAAAAAAATTATATCTTCAGAGAGTATTATAGGGGACTATTCAACCTTGGAAGATTTAATAAAGAAGAGTATTACAATTGGAGATTCTTCTTATATCACTACTTCTAATAAGAAATCTATTTGATTATTAAAAAAAAGGTAGAAGTTTAGAAAAATTATAATTTATTTAAATTTTGGTCTTTTATCTTGCCAAGGAGCCATTTCCTCAAAAGCTTTCGAAACTTGAAGAACAGTTTTTTCGTCATAACGCTTACCGACAATCTGCATTCCAATTGGCAATCCAGAATTAGTCCAACCTGATGGAATTGAAGCAGCCGGTAAGCCTGTCATGTTAAAAGGGTATGTGTATGTCATCCAAGTCGTAATATTTAATGATTTTTTACCAATTATTGGAAATACCGTCCCTGAGTCTAACCAATCGGGTTTAAAAGCCGGACATGGAAGGGTCGGAGTAATCAGAATATCATATTCCGTAAAAAATCGGAAAAGCGTCTCATACAGTTGTTTTCTTTTTTCTTTTGCTTTTCCAATATTCATGGAACTATTATCCAACCCTAATTTTATATTACCAATTAAATCTGGGCTAAGATCCTCAAGTCTATTCTTAAAATCTTTTTGGAAATCGTAGGCATAACCTATACTAACTAGGGTCTTGAATGCTGTATCAGGATTTCTTATTTTAATTTTTGCCTCTTCCACATCCCATTCAAATTCCTCGAACATTTGAACTCTATCAAGAATATTATTTTTGATCTCATCATCCAAAATCTTACCAAATCCTAAAGTCGTTGAATAACCTATTTTTAATTTTTTAGGTTTTTCATTTAAGATTTCTAAATAATCAATATCATCATCGGGGAATGAATTATTATCCGCAGGGTGATGTCCCTTCAAAATATTCAACATTAGAGCTGCATCTTTTACAAATCGGACAATTGGTCCATAATGATCCATTGTTATAAAATGTATACCAATACGGGGATAACTTGGAATACGCCCATAGGTAGGTTTTAACCCATAGACACCACAACAGCTGCTGGGAACTCTTATTGAACCTCCACCATCAGAACCTAAAGCTAAAGGACCTAAACCGCTGGCAACAGATGAAGCAGCTCCTCCACTAGAGCCTCCAGAGTTCATCTCTATATTCCATGGATTTTTTGTCTCTCCAAAGATTTTATTGTTAGTAAGTGCGATATGACCAAACTCGGGTGTATTTGTTTTACCAAGTATAATACATCCTGATTCTATCAACCTTTGAACTGCAATATCATTTTGTTCAGGGATAAAATTTTCATATAATTTCGATCCATGTGTGGTTAATATCCCCTTTGTATCCATCAAGTCTTTAATTGAAGTAGGAATTCCATTTAGTAATCCTAATTTCTCGCCTTTTTTTGCGGACTCATCAGCTTTTTTTGCCATTTCTCTTGCAAGATCGAATGTAGTTGTACAATATGCATTCAATATTGGGTTTATCTTTTCGACTCTTTCTATTATTGTCTCGGTAATTTCAAGAGAAGTTAATTCTTGGGTTTTAATTTTTTCTGCCATTTCATAAGCAGGCAAAAAGCAAATATCTTCTTTATTCATTATTCTTTACACTTAAATTATATTAGATTTAAATCAGTTGAGAAAAAATATAAATCTTGCTTTGTTTGTGATATAAATAAATTAGACGACAACAAAAAAATGTAAATGTAATTGAGAGTTTAAAAGATTTGATTGAAATAGTCTAGGAATTAAATAGTTGTTTTGACATATTTGCTGAACCATCATATATTATCTTGGTTTGAACCATTTCTTGGGGGTAATACTTTATCCCAGGAGGATAAGAACTATCTTTCCAGCCTCCTAATGCCGTGCTAATATTAGCTTGCATAGGTTCTGAATTTATATATAAACTTCCTGCTTGTAATTCGATAGAAAACTTTTCTACATGTTCAGGTGGAGTATATACAACAGCTCTCATACCATAATTGGAATGATTCGCAAGAAAAATAGCATCTTCAAGACTGTTTGCTTTCGTAATACTTCTAACTGGTCCAAAAGCTTCTTCACGCCATAAGAATGGAGCTTTATCAAAATCAAGTATGTTTTCTCTCGGAATTTCTACCAATGTTGGTTTGTAAAATAGTCCATAACTTTTTCCTGTGTCAATCTTTTCAGCACCACATAGAATTCTTACACCTTTATGTTCTTTCGCTTCATTAACCATTACTTCCATCATCATTAAAATTCGTCTAGAACCAAGAGGTCCTAAGTCAGTTTCAGGATCCTTAGGATCACCCATCTTCAATTTTTCGATCTCTCTTTGTAGTAATTCAATATAATCATCATAGATATCCTCATGTACTATTATTCTTTTCATTGAAAAGCATTGTTGTCCTGAATTTGTATATGAAGCGATTATATTCCATTTAGCTACTAACTCTAAATTGACACCAGGCATAACTATTCCAGCATCATTGCCTGCACATTCAAATACAAAATTTTTAAAAGGTTGAGTTATCATATTAACGCCTAGGTATTTACGAATATTCTTTTTTAAAAAATCTGCATAATCAATTAAGATTTGCTTAGCAGTATGCGACGCCGCTACACAAATAATGTTTTTAACTAATTTTGATTCAATAAATACTTTTGTAGCAAAATCACCTGGACTAATAACTAAATCATAAGCACCATTAAAAGGGAAATCGCTTTCTTTAATTCGATCTATGCAATATTTCATCGTTAATGGACATGCAGTAGAAGGTTTAATTATAGCAGGGTTTCCAGTTAAAAAACTCGCCCCCCAAAAATACATAGGTAAACTCATTGGAGTGTTCCGGGGAGTTATTCCAACAGTCAATCCCATTGGTTGCTTTTTTATTATAGATACTTTATTTGTATCAAGATCTGGAACAGTTTCATCATTGAGAGGAAAGATTCCACTTTCAAGTAACCAATCAATATTATTATATGCTTTTGTTATCATCTGGAATTCCCATTCAGAATATTTAATGGGAAGCCCTCCTTCTCTAACTATTATATTTTTAATTTTTTCCTTGTCTTTAATTAAAACTTTTGCGATATCTTTTATAGTATCAAGTCTTTCATCGAGAGTTGTATTTAATAGCTTATATTCCCATTTTGCTGTTCTCTTTATCTTTTCCTTTATTGTTTCCTCTGTGTCGGCTTCAAGAGAATCTATTAATTCTCCAGTATACTTATCTAAAATGTCTAATTTCATTTTAACATCCGAATTCCTATTTTTTTTTTATTCTTACCATAAAGTTTAATAAAATTTTCATACCATTCAATAGTTCTTGACAATCCTTCTCGAATTGGTGTAATTCGATATCCTAATTTTTCAATGGCACTTTTTGAAGAAAATGCCCAATTATATTTCATTCCAATAACCATATCAGGAGTTATATAAGGGACTCTTTTTTTTAAGAGATTTGCCTTAAATCTACATAGTCGCCCATATAGAGCTCCCCCCCACATTGGAAGTTTTCTAGGTTTTTTTACTTTAGCTAGTTCTGCGATTAAATTAAGATAATCTCTAATTTTTATATTTTCACCACCTAGAACAAAACTTTGACCTAATAAATCCTCTCTGTCAATTAAATTGACCATTCCCTCAATAACATCGTCTAAATAGGTCATACAAAAAAGTTTTTCCCCTTTTCCCGGAAGTCCTAAAAATTGACCTGCGACAATATCGAATACCATCTCACCATAAATATTGAAATCGCCGGGCCCATAAACAAATCCGGGATAGAGTATAACTGTTTTCAAGCCTTTTTCGGAAAATTCCCTTATTTTTTCACGCCCTAAATATTTAGTTCTTTCATATTCATTAATAAAGAAATCGGCATGTGGAAAAGATTCATCAGTAGGTTCTGTAATTTCTATTGGATTTGGTCCAAGCGCTCCAAAAGAACTCATGTAAAAAAGTATTACATTATTCTTTAGAGCTACTTCAGCAATATTTTCTGCACCCTGAACATTTATATTATAATGACTATTTTTGTCTTTTGCCCAAACTGAAACTTGTCCTGCTAAATGATAGATTAAATCGACTCCATTTACAGCCCTATATAAACTTTCTATATCTCTAACATCTCCTATAATATACTCAATATTATTTAAACCTTCAAAAGGGGTAATATCACTACTCTCTCTAACCAGTAATTTCAGCTTATGACCTAATTCATGAAGTTTTCTTATTAAAGGGATACCTATGAAGCCCGTGCCCCCAGTTATCGTTATCTTCCGTTTATCAGGAATAGCAGTTGAAACCATAATAAAAATACCAAAATATCTAATAAAAATTATATATTTAAGAGTTACATTTAGAGTTAAATTTTGCGGAATTCAAAAACATAATTTTTTAACGAAATGTCAATCTTTATTGCTATTCGAAAAACTTATTTTCTTCTTTTCTTTTATTTAATTAAAAATTTAAAAGAGGATACCATTTTTTGAAAAGTCAGAGACTAAAAAGTCAAAGTACTATTTTGAAAAACAACTCAGAATTTCATTTAGAGGAAGATGACTTTTTAGAAGCTCGACACAAAGGAGTAAGATCTTGGATTATCAGTCATATATTTTATAAATCTAATAAATATCTAATGGTTTTATTCTTCGCATTAATAGTATTTACTTCTTTCTTTGGGTCCTATATTTATATTATAATAGGAAAGGCAATTGATGTTTTCTCTGCAGGAAATTCTAAACAAGTAGTTAGTTATACGTTCATTGTATTATTTATTGGATTGGGGACCCCGGTCTTTGGATTATTGGGAAGGACGTGCCGGGAAATTGTTGCGCAGAGAATAGAGAGAGATGTGCGCAGAGAATTCTATTTAAGTTTGCTTGGAAAAAGCCAATCGTTTCATGACAGAGCACCTATCGGGGATACAATGGCAAGAGCGACGAACGATGTAAGATTTTTAAACTTTTTAATTTCTCCTGCGTTAGGCATGATTTTAGATGCTATTATTAATCTGATTGTTCCTATTTATTTAATTGGTTCTACTTACCGACTTGAATTAATGTTAATTCCAATAATATTTAGTATCATTTTTATTTTATATCTTCGTAGATTTCTCCGACGACTTACCC
This sequence comes from Promethearchaeota archaeon, assembly GCA_019057975.1. The sequence continues at coordinate 17,594 of JAHLWJ010000033.1, forward strand.
CGCCGACCGTATCTCGACGTATTGCATTCGGTTTTATGAACACCGTTTTAAATGAATCCTTGAGCGGAATTGAAGTTGTCAAATCTATGGCTCAGGAAGAGCATAGTGTTGAGAAATATAAAGATAGTGCTATGAGTTATCGAGATGCGGGTATTGAACAAGGTGATATACAAGCAAAGTATCTTCCTCTATTACTGCTTTCAGTTACAGTTACTTTGGGTTTATCAATCGCTGTGTTTTATAATAGAGCTGGTATTTTATCTGTTGGCGCTGTACTAGGTTTAGTAGGGTTATTATTACGATTACGATTTCCTGTTAATGCTTCAATCAGGTCATTTTTAATGCTACAAGAAGCGATTGTAGGGGCTGGAAGGCTGTTAGAAATTATGAATAAGAAATCAGAAATTTTCGATTCCCATGATGCGGTGTCTAAAGAGATAGAGGGTAAAGTAAAATTTGAGAATGTTACCTTTGCTTATCCTGGTACCCAAAACAAAGTCCTAAAAAAAATAAATCTTGAAGTGTCAGCGGGACAGACTGTAGCAATAGTAGGAACAACTGGTTCTGGAAAAACAACACTTACAAAATTGATATCCCGGTTATATGATGTTGATAGCGGTCAAATTTTAATTGATGGGATTGACGTCAGAAATTTTTCTCTGCAATCTCTTCGTGACCAAATTGCCTATATTGAACAGGATATTTTTATCTTTTCAGATTCAATTTTCGACAATATTTCTTTTGGGCGGGATTCCTCTAGGGAACAAGTAATGTCTGTCGCTCAAGAAGCGCAAGCCCATGAATTTATAAAAAATTTACCAGATCAGTATGACACAGAGGTTGGGGAAAGAGGAGTACAATTAAGTGGGGGAGAACGTCAACGAGTTGCAATTGCCCGTGCTTTCCTTACAGATCCAAAAATATTAATCTTGGATGATTCTAGCTCCTCAATAGATTCAGAAACCGAAGAAAAAATTCAAGAGGCGATTTTCAAAATTTTACGTGGAAGAACTACCTTTATCATAACTCATAGGCTTTCTCAGATTAGATGGGCAGATTTAATAATCGTGTTAAATCAAGGTGAGATTGTCAATCAAGGATCACATGAATACTTACTAAAAAACTCAAAAGAGTATCAAAAAATCTTTATTAAGCGTTTTGATAAAACTTTAGATGAACTTCTAGGAGAGGATTAATTAGAATGTCTAGAAAAATGGGTTATTTCGGACTAGATGAGGAAGGTTATGATAGAGTCTATTCAGATAGAGAATTATTTTCTAGAGTTATAAAATTGTTTAAACCATATAAACGTTCTATGACAATTGTAATTATATTTATTTGTCTTTCATCAGTTACTTATGGATTAACTCCTTTTTTAATGAGTTTAGTTATTAAACAATTAGAATTGGACTCAGATCCCTTAATTTTAATCTTTTTTATTATAAATACCTTAATCTTGAATTCATTAGGATACGTTTTTAATTATGTAAACAGGCGCACAGGGAATCGTATGGTATATGGTGTATGCTATAATTTACGTAGACAAACTAATTTAAGAGTTCTTGAGCAAGATTTATCTTTCTTCGATAAATATCCAACTGGTAGAATTGTGAGTAGGATCAATTCAGATGGACAAAAGTTTGGTGGATCAGTTACCATGTTTACAGAATTAATTTCTTCATTTCTAATGTTAATTATCGTACTTATTCCTATGATCTTTATAAGTCTCTTGTTAACTGGAGTATTCATGTTAATCGTACCGATTGTATTTGCTTTTACACTCTCTTTTCGTAAAATTGCAAGAAGAAAATCAGTGTATGGTCAACGTTCCTTAGCACAAGTAAATGCCTTTGTACAGGAATCAATGGCAGGAATTCAAATAATTAAAAGTTTTCGCCAAGAAGAGAGTCAATTTGAGAAGTTTCAAGCAATTAATGACCAATCTTTTCGAGTAAACATGAGTAGAGCTTTATATTTATCCATCCTCTTTCCGAGCTTAGATATTCTCATCGCTGTTCTCTATGCTTTACTTATATTCTTTGGAGGTAATTTCATCACCCAAGGAGTGCTAAGTGGTTCAGATATTTATCTGTTTCTTCAAAGTTCGTTAATATTATTCGCACCTTTACTTCAAATTGCTGGTTTTTGGCCCCAATTTCAAGAAGGGCTATCAGCTGCAGAAAGAATCTTTGCTCTTCAAGACTCTCAATCCTATATAAAGCAGGGAGATTATGTTTTAGATTCAATTAAAGGAAAAATAGAATTTGAAAATTTAGGATTTGAATATGTGTCTGAGAAACCCGTTTTCGATAACTTTAATTTGGAAATTCAACCAGGAGAAACTGTAGCTATTGTGGGCCACACTGGAGCGGGTAAGTCAAGCTTAACTAAAATATTACTTCGTTTATATGAATTTCAATCAGGAGATGTGCGAATAGATGGTCATAGTATACGAGATATTTCACTTAAGGAATTTAGGAGATCTGTAGGATTCATCCCCCAGGTACCATTCCTCTGGGCTGACACAATTGAAAACAATGTGACCTATGGTGCTCCTGAAGCTAAGCGAGAAGAGGTAATGTGGGCTTTAGAACAAGCAGGAGGCACTGAATGGGTTAAAAACCTTGACAATGGTTTAGACACCTTTATTTTAGAAAGAGGAAAAGTATTATCAATGGGGCAAAGACAATTGATTGTATTTGCCAGAGTTTTATTGCAAAATCCATCAATTTTAATATTGGATGAAGCCACTGCATCTGTTGATCCATTTACGGAACTTCAGATTCAAGAAGCTATGGAAAAAGTAACGCAAGGAAGGACAACTATTGTTATTGCTCATAGGCTTACTACCGTAAGAAACGTTGATCGTATAATTGTACTGGACCATGGAAAGATTGTTGAGGAAGGTAATCATGAAACTCTTTTACAAAAAAACGGATATTATGCTAGATTATATAATACTTACTTTCGCCACCAGAGCCTTGAATTCATAGATAAGATGAAAGGATATATACAAAATAAGACATAGAAATTAAGTCATTACAATCTTTCTAATATGTTCCATAAGATTTAATTATACTTAAATAATTCATAATTATGAAAAAATTAAAGTTTTAAGACGATTGAAACTTTAGAATGTGCGAAAAGAAATTTAACAAATTCTATTCCCAATTAGAGCTACCATTTCAGGAGACTAAACAGGTCTATCTAAAAAAGATATTTAAAACGCTTGAGAGAGAATTTGACTTACGGAAAAATTCTAGACAAATTTTCATAGATTTAGGTTCTGGAAATGGCCAAGTCATTATTTATTCTGCATTAAAATATGGGATAAGATCAATTGGGATTGAAATTGATCCAATCCTTATAAAAGAAGCTAAAAAATCCATTCGATTATTAAAAGAAGGTAATATTTTTAAAAAAAAAGTTTTACGTAAAATAACACTTATACACGGGGATTTTTACGCTCATAATTTAAAGGATTATGATTTCATTTACATTTATTCCTTACCTACAATGCAAAAATATCTGAAGCATGTGTTTCAGACAGCAAAAAGAGGAGTTATTATTATATCTCATATGTATCCATTAAAAAATCTTACTCATTATTTAGAATCTATGCCCAAGTTGGAGCATAATAAGGAAAATCAAGAAATCTCTACATACTTTTATAGAAGAATTTAATTTAATTAGAGATCCTTAAATATTAATATTTCAAAAACCATTAGACTTACAGCTTCAAATATTAGATTATTTTATAACTTCAAAAAATATATTTATAAATAGAAAGAAAATAAATACATATATAATTTTAAAATTAGAATGACATTTTCATAAAAAAGGTGTAAATTTAAAAATGGCTATTTCTCCAGAAGGATTGTTAGATGGTCTAACATCAGCAGGTATTGTTCTATCAGCAACTGTTTTCGGGTTATTTACTTTATATAAAGCAGTGAAATTAAAAGCTAAACTTCTTGGTGTTGCTGCTCTAACTATGTTTTTTGTGGGTCTTTTGTGGTTAGGACCTTTCACTGACTTAATATTTTTGCTGATAAGAAAAGAAAATATAGATCCATATAGGGTTTATGCGCTTTTAAGCTATATGTGGGTCGCCCCAACTCTGGTTTTTGCTATGTATCTAGGTGGCGAACTTATATGGCCAAAAGGAAAATGGATACTAGTGATTATTTACATAGGTTTAGGTGTTGTCTTTGAGATGTTCCTATGGTTTAATACATATACTTCATTTGAAGAACTTGCTCCTGAAATTCCTGGTGAAACTATAATAGCTGCAAGTTTTGATCGTGCCCATCCAACATTTATATTAATTGCTACATTTTTAGTTTCGGCACTGGTATTCTTAGGAATTGGCTTTATAATAAAAGCAAAACAAGCAACGGGTGAATTAAGAAAGAAATTTCTATTCTTAGCTATTGGATTTATTATTTTTGTATTTGCTGGAGCTTCAGATTCTTTAATCGAACCCGGTCCCCTTTTAGGAATTATTAGAGGAGCCCAAATGACTTTTGGATTGCTTATGTATTTAGGTTTAAAGACTTAAACAATTTAATCATATTTTTTTATTTTTTTTATTAACTTATATATCTCTTTCATTGATTTAATGAATCTTATTCTCGTATATATGCAAATGTGTCTTAAAACCTAATAAAATAAGATTTTTTTCATATATCTTTTCTTTTTTTTATTAATCAGTATCTAATGAAGTATTTTTTTATTCTTTATTTTTACTTTTTTTTGATTCG
>JAHLWJ010000034.1 GCA_019057975.1 Promethearchaeota archaeon
CAAGGAGTATAGCTACAGCCATCCTTCCCATATCTCCTGAGCCACCTAATGCTAATATTTTCATTTTTTTTTGATCACCACTTTTAATTTTACCTATTTCTTATGAGATAAAACCATTAATTTGAGTTTGATAAAGTTTCTGTAATTTATCTATTAGTATAACTTGTATAAAAATATAAATTGATGGAAAAATATTGAATACCCATTAATTCAATAGAAGTGTGAGAGATATCAATGTCAAGAAGAGATATTGCTTGGTATGAAAATGGAAGGAAGTTTTCCTTCCAAAGAAAAATTAGAACAACTTGGAAAAATAAAATCTTAAAAATTTACTCTATAAAATATTCTCAACTTTCTTTTTACTCTATTTTCTTTGTATTTAATGGATGGTTTAAAATTAAATATGAAAACAGTTTTTAATTAAATAAGCAAAATATTATCAAATCAAGGTAATTGATCTAAAATTGAAAGAGCTCTATGAGATAGGCCTTGTCTTCCGTGGGTTTGTACTTGTCAATCATATTTTTATGGATTTACCCGCTCAAAAAGAACATGGTGTTAACAAAGACCTAAGAGGAGCATTTATATCTGCTATAAATGCGTTTGTTGAAGTTGCTTTCAATAAGAGTTCTTTAGAATATTTAGAATCAGGAGATATCTTATTTATTTTTAAAATAGCAGAAGTCCAATCTGAGGATAATATTATGAAGGAATCGTTAATTTTATATGGGTTAGTGGATAAATCGAAAAAGAAATCTGATAAACTTGTTAATAAATTTTTTGAAAGAGTAAATCCGGTTTTACAATTGTTTATTCAAAAATTCAATGGAGCTAACTTCTCAGAATTAAATCAATTTGAACCGTTTGAAAAAAGTATGATAGATTTTTTAATTAAAAAACCAAAGGAGTAGTTAATCAGCAAGGCTCCAACCTTTTGGTTTTGCTCGAGAATATTTTATCTTACCTTGTTCCTTTAATATATTTATTTCTTTTTCAATTTGGTTAGTAGCAAAACCTTTTTCTTTTATAGAATTCACAAATTCCGCCTTAGTAGCTACAATTTCTTTTTGTTTAAGGTGTTCAATGATTACATTGCTCAATGAATCTTCTGTACTTACTTTTTCTTTAGGTGCTTTTTCTTTAGGGACTTTTTCTTTAGGAACTTTTTCTTTTTTAGCACTAGATAGAACAGCACTTAATTTTTCTTTATCTGTCTTAATAGGTTCTTCTATTACCATATGTTTTAAAACAACTTTAGGTTCCTCAACTGGTGCTTTTTCTTCAATTTTTCCCTCTCTTTCTTCTTCTGGTAAACTCCATACAGGGTAAACTACTTTTTCATATACTACAGATTTTTGCGTTTTAAGTACTGTCAATTCTTCCAATATTTCATCCTGAGTATATCCTAAATTTTTTAGTTCAGTTGCCAAATCTTTTAAATACTCTTTTTTTAGTAAAATCTCGAAGATATGTTCTCTTATGTTTGTTGGTACTTCTTGAATTTTCGCTATTTCATCAATTATTTTTTCTTTTTCAGTTGGCTCTATCATTTGCACTTCGATCTGTTGAGGGATATCAAGAGGCTGTTTATCTCCCCATTCAAAATCAGCAACAATTCTGATTTTGCGATCATATCCACCAAAAACAATATTCTTTTTTTGTTCCCTATCTAATCGATAACAAATATGTTTAATTGAAGTTGATACTTTTGTTTTCCATTTCAACTCAAAATCAGTAGAACCGATAGAAGGATTATGGAATACTTTTAAGGATCCATCTGCACATCCAGCCACGATCTCACTAGCATTATCACCATCAATATCTTCTATTAGCAATGATAAAGGACGACCCTCATCAATCTGAATTTCTTTAATGGTTTCTCCATTACTATCAAGAATTTTTATCGTTGAGTCATCAGAGCTTAATAAAATTTCATTGAATCCATCATTTGTGGCATCACCAACTTTTATGTCGTTAACTTGGGCTTTAAAATCTTTTTGCCAGATGATGTCAGGATACTCGTCTTTGAATCTAATTAGCTGAACAATTCCATTTTTCGTGCCGACTAATAATCCATAAATTGGGACTTTTTCATCAGGAATTTTTAAAATCCCCAATGTACAAGCAGTCACCCAAGAATCGTAATATAGAATGAATTTTGGCTCCTTGGCCTTAATACTATTAAAAATCTTGAGAGTTTTGTCTTCACTACCAAATATTAATTCTATATTCCCATTTCGAGTAAAATCTCCAGCGATACAACAATTTATTCTTTTTGGAGATCTATATCGCATTATTCCAACTAATTTTTTCTTTTCTGGACTCAATTTTAAAACCATGAAATTTCCATCACCAGCACCGACTAAAACTTCATCACATCCATCCCCATCGAGATCAATTGGATAACTACATCGACACCATCCATCAAAAACTCTATCATCAACTATATTCATTTTCTCATCCATTAAATAGAGTGTTTTATCGTGTCCACCAAAAACTATGAAGCTATTATCATGGCATCTTAAAATTGAACATGTTAAAACTGCGTCCGGACATTCAAATATATCAATAAGTTGATAGCGCTTTCTAATCATGATCTGATAAGATTCCTTTAGATTATAGAAATTTTTATGATGATATCTAAATTAAATTTTTCTATTTATTCATTTAATAATTATCTTGAGAATTATTAAACTATTATTGTAATATATAAATTAAAAAAAAAATAAAATAGAATTTATATTATTTTATAATGCTAATTGTGCTTCACTTGGGGAGTATTCACCCGCTCCCGTAATCTCATATGAGATCTCTAATTTGTCTCCGACTTCTAGTTCGTCAATCGCCCATTTTAAGGTATCAGCGCCTACTTCATCGGTGATTTCGGGGGTCATAGAGTATTCAGAATACTCGAACTTGTCCGGAACCTTATCTAAGACGATGAGGCCATATAACTTTGATTCACCAATATTTTCAAGAGTTAAAATAATTCTGTAATTACCAAGATCTCCAATTGGGACAACTTCTTTACTTGTACGGAATTTCCTTCTGATGTGAAGTGCTTCAATAATAGGAACTTCAGGTACAAATTCTAATTCCTGACTTACTGGAAATGTGTTTGCGTGATAGACGATCTCTGACTCAAATGTGGAATCTCGAGCAGGTTTTACACAGTGAATTGGATATTGGAATTCTAAGGTTGAGTCTGGTTTAAACATACCTGTACTAGTATCTTTAAGATTTGATAGTGAAAGAGTAAATACATTCGTTTCAAAACTAACTGCATCAGCAGAAAGTTCCACTTCATCACCATCCCAGATTAGTTTGATTTCGTTTGCTTTAGGTGGTTGGTATTCATCAGTGAAAGATTGCTGAATAACTGTAATGTCGTTCAATGGAGCAGAACCATTATTTGCCATTTTAAGAGTAGCAGCAACATCTTGTGTTTTGTAAGTTGGCGTTTCAACCTTATCATAGATCATATCTCCAGTTATACTAGCTATTTCTAATATAACATCTGAGATTGAAACTACAACATTGACGTGATATTGATAGTCAGGAACCACTCTAAATTCAAGTTTCTTTCTAAATGTTGGATAATCTTCACTTTCATATTGCCACTTAACTGAATGCCATTGAGCTCCTGAAGGTAACATTGGCACATCATTAGGATCAATATCAACAAATTTTGTACTCTCGTCATCCGGAGAATATACATCAGCATTGAAAAGTTGAATAATGAATTCAGAAGAGTTATCAAAGATTAATTTATTATCCCAGATATTTGGTTCTTCGTCTCTTTCAAGAGTATCGATATAAAATTTGTTTCGAGTGTATGCATCAAATTTATCTATAGCTAAACCTTCGGCAAATGAAGAAGCAGCTCTATATGAAACATCAATACCCCCAGTTCTTCTTCTAGCGATGTCATTTACCATAATATTGCATGTAAATTTAAGTAAAACAGTATTTTCTGGTCTTAATTTATCAATTTTCCAAATTATTTTATCTCCTTGGATTTCTGCTCGTCCTTCCGTTGTATCTCTCACTACAGGGTTTGTAAAATCTTCCGGTATAGTTTTAATTACTTCAATATCAGAAATAGGTTTATCAAACATATTTCTTAACGCTATTGCGAAGGTTATGGTATTATCTTTATCAATGGAGATTCCAAATGTCTCCAAACCTGTTTCAACAGCAGTTCCACCATCTTCCCATGTTTCTCCTTCTTCATCCTCTTCATCTTCTTCATCTTCTTCTGTGGTTGGTGGTATTGTTGCTACAGCTTTTTTACTTACTTTACCGGATTTGTCTTTAAGTTTTAACAATTCTTTTTCAATATCATTGATATTTAAAACCTCGTCAGCTTCGGTAGTAAGAGTACTGATAAACTCTTTAACTAAAAAGAGATTTTGTACATCCTTTTTTAGTTCAAATTCCCTTGTTTCAACATTATCTGGAGACTCAGTACCTAATTCTCTTATTGATATATCCTTCGATTTCAAATTCGTACTACCGATATTTTCTAAAGAAAGGTCTATGTCCCAAAGTCGATCCGTATTACTTGGATTTTCTATACTAATTTTTCCACCAAAGCTAAAAGATTCAACATTAGCATCATGATCTTGTTTTACTTCAACATCTTCAATGATTTTAACTAATGTCAACAAACCCTCTCGATTACCATTTTTTAATAAAATACTACCTTCAAGTTTTCCCGTGTCCTCATCATATGTCTCAATGACAGGTGTCGCAGAATCTCTATCAACTAGTGTTACTTTTCCTTTATCCATATCTGTTCTTTTCAATGCGTCTGCTACCAATTCTTCATCTGCTTCAGTTTTATCCCATCTCGTTGATTTCTTTTTCTTATCTTTTTTTGCCATTATTACTTACCAGTTTTTATTTTTTTTAGATTGAAAATTTATTTAAGAGTTAATAAAAGTTAACTCAATAAAATAAAATCTACTGCACTCTTTAAAAAATTTTTCATACTTAAGAAATTGGATTCAAACCAGAATTCAGTAAGTTATATTTTTATAGAAATTTGAGTATTTTTTACCATTTCAATTTAATTTCTTAGTAATAAAATCAGATTCAATTAATTTATGACCATATTTTGGTCACATTTTTAACATTTTTGTGTAAAGAATTATTATTATTTTTTAAATTGTAGTAAAATTATAAGTAAATCATTTACATTGCATCCCGTTGGACCAGTTATTATTTCGGTTTCAACTAATTTAAAAAAACTATTTGAATCATTATTTTCTAGATAGTTCCTTAGATCAATTTCTTTTTTATTTATTTGATATAACACATAGTTATCTATTAAAGCGCCCATTGCTTCGCTATTTCCTTCAATGCCATCAAGATTGGCACCCATAATCAAAAATTCATAAGGTATCTCTCTTTCTTTTATAAAATCTAAAAAACCTAACAGCATTTCTTGATTTCTACCCCCAATACCTTTACCTTTAATTGTTACAGTTAATTCCCCTGTACCAATAAGAGCAAATTTACCAAAAGTATTTTCTTTAGATGTTTCCTTAAATTTTTGAGAAATTATATTATACAACGATTTTCCAAATTTTTCTGCTTCACCAACTATTTCGTTAGAAAAAATAAATGTTTCGAATCCTTCTACATCCAAGAAGGAGATGACTTCCTCTGCAGCAATCTTAGCGCTACCTACTATATAATTATGAGCATTATTGAAACACTCATTATTGAATTTAGGGGTTTCTTTATTATCATCTATCAATCCCTCTTCCAAATGGTTTATAACGGACATTGGGATTTTTTCATAAATGCCATATTTCTTTAAAACTTCTATAGCATCATTAAAAGTAGTAGTGTCTGGTACAGAAGGTCCAGATGCGATGGAATCTAATTTATCTCCTACAACATCCGAAATAATTATAGAAATTAATGTTGCTTTACTTGCATTATATAATTTTTTAGCAAGATTACCACCTTTAAAATCCGATAGATGTTTTCGAATAATATTAATTTCATGTATAGACGCACCAGAAGCCAAAAGTAGAGCATTAACCTTTTGCAAATCTTCTAGACTTATCCCTCTTTTCGGTAAAGGTAATAATGCTGAGCCTCCCCCAGATATTAAACAAAAAATCAAATCATTATTTTGTGATTTCTCTATTATTCGCATCATCTGTTTTGTGCCATTTACTCCATTTGCATCTGGAATGGGATGTGAAGCAAAATTAATTTTGATTCTACTTCCCTTTATCAGTTCAGGTTTCACTGAACCTTTAGGTACGTTTATAATTCCCTTATAATCTACATTCTTTATCTTAGATAATATGCTTTCGAATGAGAATAGCATTTCAGCAGTTGCTTTCCCCCCTCCAATAATATAGATCTTATTATACTCATTAAGGTTATATTCATCACTCTGAATAGCTAAAATATTACCTTGGACTTTAATCGAATTTTTAATTAAATTTTTAGAGTTAACTGCGTTAATTGCCTTTTGAAGCGCTTCTATTGCAATTTTTCTTAAATAAGATTGGGCTTCGTTCAAATCTTTTATAAAAAGTTCATTAGCATTTTTAATATACAAAAAGAACGCACCATCTTTTTAATAAGTCAAGATTAATCGTCATTAATAATAATTATAAATATGGAAAAAGATTTTATTATTTTATCTGTTTTAATTGCCAATATCGAATAGTTTTTCTCGATTATGCCTATTTTAATTTATAGCTTTATGTGATTAAATTTATTACTAATTGAATTATTTACATTTTTAACAAGAAATTATATTTATTTCAATTAATTAAAGGTTTAGAAGAAAAAATGTCTAATCTTCTTTATGATTTAGCTATTATTGGAGCAGGACCAGGAGGGTATCATGCAGCAATAAGAGCTGCTCAGTATGGTGCAAAAGTTGCTTTAATTGAGAAAGCTAAATTAGGAGGGACTTGTTTAAATCGTGGTTGTATACCTACTAAAGCTTTATATGCCTCTGTACATTCAATTGAAAGATTGAAAGATTTTGAAGAATTTGGAATAGAAATCAAGGATTATAGTCTCAATTTTAAGAGCGCGGTAGAAAGGAAAAATCGAGTTGTTGAAGAATTAGTTGGTGGTATTGAAGCATTAGAAAAGGCGTGGAAAAATGATCTTTATTATGGAAATGGTAAGATAATTGGCGGAGATATTCATTCTGGATATGATATTTTGATCCAAGGGATAGAAAAAAAAACGATTAAAGCAAAGAGGGTAATAATAGCTACGGGGTCTTCTCCTGCTTTAATACCTTCTTTTAACATTGACCACAAAAAGATATTAACAAGTGATGATATCTTAGACCCTAACTTTACAACAGTGCCAGAAAAACTATTAATTATTGGAGCAGGAGTAATTGGGTGTGAGTTTGCTAATATTTTTGCATCCTTTGGTAGCAAGGTTATCATGTTAGAATACCTTGCTTCACCTATTGCCACCGAAGAACCGATGATTGTGAAAGTATTACTTAAAAAATTCAATGAATTAAATATTGAAGTTAAGACTTCTCAAAATGTTTTATCTGTAGAAAATACAGGTTCAAGTGTAAAAGTAATAACTTGTTCTACCTCAGTTCCGAGAGATCAGATTGAAGACACAGAAAAGTTTACTTTCGAAGCTGATTTATGCTTAGTTTCAATTGGTAGAATGAAAGAATCAAAGGATTTGGGATTGGAAGATTTAGGGATCGAAACAGATAGAGGAACAATAAAATGTAATGTAAACACTTTAGAAACATCTACTAAAGGAATCTATGCGATAGGAGATGTTACTGGAGGTTTGATGCTAGCTCATATTGCATATCACGAGGCAGATGTGGCTGTTACTAATGCATTAGCGAGCATTGGAAGTTTCCCTGTTAAGGAAACTAAAACAGATTATAATGTTGTGCCTGCTACTATTTTTACTTCACCCAATATCGGGTCAGTTGGAATAAGAAGGAAAGCAGCAAAAGATCGTGGGATTGATGTATTGATGGGGCAATTTCCATATAAATCCCTAGGAAAGGCAAAATGTATGGGAGAAGAAGAGGGTTTTCTAGTGACAATTGCAGAAAAAGAAACATTAAAAATTATAGGAGCATCTTGTATAGGTATTGAAGCTTCTGAATTAATAGCAGAACTCGCACTCGCCATAAAACATGGTTTAACGGTCCATGATATTGCTGAAACAATTCATAGCCATCCTACTATCTCCGAGATGGTGCTTGAAGGAAGTGAAGCCGTGGTTGGAAAAGCTATTCATAAAAAGGGAAGACCCATTTATGAATAAATAGCTTTTTAATTTGAATTTTCTTTAATCTTAGAGTTTTATTGAAAAAAGAAGATGTTACTACTTCAGTTTTAATTTTGTTCAATACACTGTTAATAAATTCTTATTTTTAAGTATATTTTTAAATATCTTATTTTACTAAGTATATGTTTTTCATAAATCATGATTTTTACAATTACTATTGATCAATAATAAGTTAAAATAGTATGCTTCGTCAAGTATATGTGCTTAAAGGTAATGATATAATTTATAAAAAGACTTATGGAAATGCTATACATGATTCTGAAATTGAGGATCTAAGTTTTAAAATTCTAATAGAAGCAAAGAAAAGTCTTGGTAGAACATCAGGACATTTTGATTATATTAAATACAGAGTAGCGTATAATTTTGACATAGAAAACAATTTAATTTTTCTTTTTGTCACAGGTTTGATGGATGATTTTTATCGATTAATCAATCCACAATTAGTTAATTTTAGGGATCAGTTCTTAAATCGTATTGGGGATGAGTTAAATGTAAAAGATTTGAGTAAGATCAACTTTACTGGAATTAATGTAATGCTTGATGAAATGCATAGAAATTTAAAACCTAAAATTGCAGTTGTAGGATTTGCGGGAGTTGGTAAAACTACTATAAAAAAATTAATAAAAATGGATAAAATTCCTCTTCAACATGTTCCTACTATTACTGGTGAAATAGCTACAATAAAAATTGGGAAATTGTTTTTTCGGTTATTTGATTTCGCTGGCCAAGAACAATTTAAATTTCTTTGGAAGGGATTCATCAAAGAGAGCGATGCTGTTCTTGTAGTTTCAGATTCCACAATAAAAAATGTAGAAAAGAGTAAATTTTTTGTCCAATTAATAAGTGAAGAAGTTCCTCATGCTCGAGCGGCCTGTATTGCTAATAAACAAGATTTAAGGAATGTAATGAGCCCAGAAGAAATTGAAACTTTAATCGGTTTAAAAACTTACCCAATGGTGGCAAATCATAAAGATAATCGGGATAGAATGATACGAATAATCGCAGATGTATTAGATATGAGTACAGAACATTCTCCACTATTAAAAGAATTGTTTGAAAATACAGATTTAGCACCTGATACATTATTTATGATAGATGATATAGCTATAGTTGATGAAAAATCGACAATGACAGAAAATGAGGTTTCTTTACCTACTGATCAAATTGAAAATAATACAAACATTAGTGATACACGAGAAAAGATAGACCAGATTATTTCAAAAAGTATTGAAATAAAACCCATTATGTTTAAAAGCGAGAAGTTAAAAGATGACAATATAAAAGTTCCGATTAAAAATGCCTTAATTAATTCTGATTTATTAGAGGAATTTGTAAATAAAAACTCATTTACATTAAATGAAAAGCTGAGTATTTTGTTTACTGTAATTAATTGTGCTTTTCTTACAAAAACCAAACCTGAACAATTTCCTAAATTCGGAAGTTTTTTGAGAAATTTTAGAATGGATGTTTTTAATTCTAAACAAATCAAAATAATTCGCAAATATTACTCAAAAATCATAAAACAAGCAAAAACTTATTAATAGAAAATTATCGATTTATATATTTTACTTTAAAAGAGTCTACTTTTCCATTTTTGATTATAATCACCCTATAAGCTCCAGCCGTCTCCAGATTTTTATATCCGCCTAATCCTAAAGCAGGAGTTTGTACAATAAAAGGCCCATGCTTTTCGATGCTCTCAGCATCAGTGTAGAGTTCAGAATAAATATCGTAGTAAACTGCGGCAGGATTTTCAATTTTTTTCAAGCTGAAAGGAGGTGAATCATATACTTTAGTTTTTGTCTCTGGATCCTCTAATCTAAACTCTCTTAGTGTATGTGTGTGTCCTGAAAATGTAAGAGTACAATAATCTTTACAGAATTTAACAAGTTTTTCCCAATTTGATGAAACTGTTCCATATTTTACATTAAAGATTTTATCTAATCTCGCGGCAGAGTTTGGTTGTCCTAATTTTCTCAAAATAGATTCTTTGAAGTCCTCCATCTTTTCTTTGATAAATCTTCCACCTTTCTTTTCAAAAAGTTTAATAGTTAATTTTTTTTCTCCCGTATTTATTGGAGGACCGTGTAAAAATAGAAATACATTTGACTTATCTTGTACTTTATGGTTTATGAGGTTTTCTAAATATTTTATCTGTTTGCCAACAAGACCAGTTACCGAAGGATGACCAGTAATTAAATCCCTAATATTTTTGAAAGAATCGGAACCTGTATTTAGAAAAATAAAATTATTATTACCTAGGGATAAAAAAAAATTAAAAGAAGGATTTATTTCAGATAAATAACCTTTTAATGCCATCGTAGATTTAACTAATGCTGTTATTGGAGAAGCAGAAAATAACTGATTTAATGCAATAGCTTCAGCTGCGTTTAATCCTATTTTTTTATACATTTCTCCCCAGGTTAGATCATAATGATAAGGTCGATAATCATGATTTCCAACCGTTGTAAAAATAGGACATAATAACTCCTCTCCTCTAATTACTCCTTTATAGTGTTTTTGATTTTTTGTGTTAAGGATTATATCTTTAAATATTTTCCAATTACTCTCTTCATACTTAAATTCATTTAATTTACGGACTTTTTTTGCTAATTGGCTTAGAACTGTATAATCAACGAGATCTCCTGTGAGGACAATAAAATCAATCTCATTTCTAAATACCTTTCTATTGATTATTTTAATAAATTTTCTGAATTGATTATTTGGATTTATTAAACGTTTTCTTAAAGGAGTTTTTATTTCTGATAAAGCTTTTTCTCGTTTGTCTTTTTTCTTGAGCTTTAATTTTTTAGCAACCGTATCAAAAAAATCATCCACACTTCTTATGACGGAAGATTCAGTCCATTTTTTAACGATACTATAAATCCTATCGTTTCTTTCTGCTAAATGTAAATCTGTGGCATGAACAAACATAAAACTTTTCCATTCTTTTTTAGAAATAACAATTGAATGATGATTTATTCTATCTTTTGAGAAGATTAAATCAAACATAACAAAAGTTCGGTCTTTTAAGAAATTCTTTACCTCTTTGCTGATTGTGAATCTAACAGACACCCTATAAAATTTAGTAAGATTTCCAAAAATACTGTATTTTAACAAATAATCCTGTGGACTTAACCCTTCTAAATAAGAAATATTAGAAATAGGAATTGTGGGGGCATCGTTAATATCAATAGCTGAAAGGGAAAGGGAATCTCCTCTATATGGATGAGCTCTTAGTTTCTTTAACTTATAATCAACGTCATCTACCTTAAAATCATAAAATTTCTCATCTTTTTTCGTTTCTTTCTCAATAATCCTTTGTTTTCTTTTTTTAATTTTTTTTTTCCGCCTTCTTGCCCAAAAGCCTTCAGCTTCATCTTCTTTAAATATTTTCTTTTTTAACTCAAAAATTTCTCTAAATTTCCACATGTAATCTAATACAGGAACAAGTTTTATTTTCCCCTTTATGTCTTTACTAAATTCCTTAGGATCCATTATATTACTAATAAAAAGAATCTCGGTTTGAAATTCCTTCTTTTTCAATTTACGATCTATATTTAGAAATATAGGACGCCCTAAATTAGGGTTAACTATGACTGATTGATTTGATGTTTTACCATTTTCAGGATTCAATTCTTCGGAACTCTTTCTTATTATTTTTCTTTTTTTGAGTAAAAATTAGTCGATGTACCTATGAATAACTAAATATTGAATCTTTAAAAGTATATTTTTCTGGGATCTATAAAAAAAAAATTATTGGTTAAATTTTAACTTCGAGTTATTTCATATTGATACTCAGCAGGGCCTACAATAGGGCTAATTAATACTAACAGATATCCATCTTCATTTATATAACCACTCAAGTCAAATGTTCCAATTTCATCTATATGATCAATAGTTAATTCATATATTTCATTGTAAGTTGGAATCTCATTAGAAACGGTGACATCAACTATCGATACGACGAAATCAGTGTCAGGTGAAGGAGGAGTGGTGAATATAATCATGTTATCAGCATCATCAATTGTTACATCATTTATTTTGATGTTATCTATCCACCAACCAGGGTCCTCTGTCCCCCAATCGGTCATATATCTAAAGCTTAAAAGAACATCTCCTTCGTAGGGTGTAAGATCAAAATTAAAACTCATTGTGATCCAACCATCACTTTCTCCTGTTAAACCAGGTAAGTTATCTACAATCACAGGATAAGCTTCAGGATCATGATCTACTGTTGTATGTTCATTAGCTAAAGATGTCCATGTTGATCCACCATCAGTAGAAATCTGGACAAACCCATAATCCCAAAGTGGTTCAATATCATAATATGTTTCAAATGATAATGCGGTAGGACCACTAAGTGCAGGTAGAACGGCAATTAAGGCTAGATCTTTTTCTGCTCCAGCACTAGTAGAGTACCACTCGAGATCTCCATCCCCGTCTTGATCTTCTCTTATCCATATAGGAGGACTTGCGGTATCATTTCCATCAAAAATGAATTGTTGACTCATTGAATCTTTTAAACCACTTAACATAATATAATCCGTTCCATAAGAACCCACTAAGTAAGCTCCTGTATTTTTATGTAAAATAGTTTTTGTCTGCCCAAAATCCGTGCCTGATGTTAAAGGACACCATGGTCTTTTAATATCATAAACTCTAACGGGATCCGCTTCAGCACATCCTAAATCTATTGTATTATAATTGAACTTTCCACCTCCAATATCGTTCGTATGAAGAACATTTGCAAGTGTCCAATCATAAAATACTTCTTCAAAAGTACCAGTGCATCCAAAATAAGTGAGAGCATTATTAATACCGGCTATACCTGGAACTGCTGATTTAACAAAATAACTAAGAAAATCAGCTCCACCATAATGATCACTTAAATAAATTGACCAAAGTAATGCTTGTCCATAGTCAGCTAGGATATTAATACTGCCTTGATCACCCCACTCCGTTAATGAATTATCTGGAGTAGCTAGAAAACTATTGATTGACCCCCAATCAATAGGATAACCACATAGAGGTTCTGCATACATTGAGCAACCTTCATTCATAAAAATGTCGTCAGTGGGATTATAGTCATCATGAATGAGGTGTTGATATTCATGAGCTACTGTAGCTTCATAAAGGTTTGGTCTAGCAGCATCATCCCCCACTCTATTTTCCCAATCAGCACTATCAATTGTAATAATATTTCTATCAAATTGTCTCTCAAGATAAGACCAATAGTAACCTACAATATAATAAGGATAGCTTCTGGAATAATAAGCTGTATCCCTTATATTGGATACAAGGATAACAATTCTTCCATTTTCTTCTTCATATATTCCTTCTGGAACTTCACCACTGGCATATAACTCAGCATTACTTCCATTATGGAAATCAGGAACTCCAAAATAATAATTGCAAACTGGATATATATTTGTCTCAAATTCATTCAGCATATAAGTTACATTGCTATTTGTTATTATTGGGGTTTCTCTACCGTCTGGATAGCTCATATCAACCTGTACCCATATTTCTGCAGCATTTCCGATTCCTCTTAATTCAAATAAACTAAAAAACGTTTCTCCAGTATAATCATCAAGAACTAACCACTCTAATGTTTCTCCAACACTATAAGAATCAGTTTGTGCAGTCTGTAATTTTGATATTGATTCTTGTTGCGAAATAGACCCTCTTATTGGTAATTCCTTTGTTCTTAATTCAGGACCAATATCAATTGGAATAAGGTCTATGGATTCTGTATTATCACCTAAGATAAATCCCATAAAAAGCCCAAATGATATTGGAATCAATAACACAGTTATTAATACTGTAATTTTAGTAGATTTCTTCATTTTTATAACCTTATAAAAAATGTGTTGTAAAACAAAATTCCGAGTGAAATAAAAAGAAATAAGGTATAACTTTCCCCATTTGACAAAAAAATATAAAAAAATTATAGACTAGACACTATTTTTGCAATAGGATCTCCTACCTCTGTTAAATTAGGGTTAACTATGACTGATTGATTTGATGTACCACCATTTTCAGGATTCAATTCTTCGGAACTCTTTCTTATTATTTTTCTTTTTTTGAGTAAAAATTAGTCGATGTACCTATGAATAACTAAATATTGAATCTTTAAAAGTATATTTTTCTAGGAATTATTTAATAAGAATACAATTATTTTAAAAGTATTTTTAAGGGTTAAGTGACGACAAAAATATCGATAAAGATTATATTATCTCCCCTAATTACAATGCTTCCGAGGTTTTCATGTTCTTCCCTAATATTACCTTCCTCATCTTGATACTCAAAAATCTCGCTAGTTTCCTCAAGGAAAAGGTTCAAGTGTTCATCGAAGCCGGCCAGACGGCCTCTATAGAGACGGTTACGCTTTATTTTTATAAGAATTATTTTATTAATAGAATCTTTTAAATAATCAATAGGTCTTCTAGATCTTCCTTCCATTTTATATAACCAAAAAATTGATTTTCTTTTAGATGTTAGCTAGGCAGCAAAATATTACATTATCTCCGCGTACAACGATGGATCCTAAGTTTTCATGCTCCTCCCTGATGTTACCTTCCTCATCTTGATATTCAAAAATCTGGCTGGTTTCCTCAAGGAAAAGGTTCAGGTGTTCATCGAATCCACCAAGTTTTGGGGATTAACTGGTATTCCGGTTAATCTCTCCCTCTGAACAACCTATTTCGCTTTACCTTGATTAAAATTATCCGATTTATTGAATCTTTTAAATAATCTATTGGACGATTTGAAGTTCTTCTTTCCATCTTAAAGTAACTCAAGAAACAATTATTTATAAAAAAAACTTTTATAATCTTAATTATAAACTTATTAATTAAAACCTTTTGTTTATTTTTATAGGTGTATACATAAAAACTCATAGTTAAAGCAATGATAAAATTGTCTAAAGAGGAAGATGGAGAACAAAAAGTAGTAAAGTGTTGTGTAATGAACTGTCAAGCAGAAATACCTATTGAAAAAGCAATTAAAATAGGAAATAAGTATTTTTGCGGTATATGTGGAGTGGCATATTATCGAAGTAATCTCAACTTATAATTTCAAAAGAAATTTACATATATATTCATTTATTATTTTATCATAGTATAAAGTTATTTGAACATCGGAGAATGAAATAGTGTAAGGCCCGTGGCCTAGTCTGGATAGGGCGGCAGCCTCCTAAGCTGAAGGTCGGGGGTTCAATTCCCCCCGGGCCTGTTTTTCTTTTTTTCTTAATGCTAATATCTTCAACCATTATAATTCGATTCGATAGGGTCTTATGTACATATCGAACTCACCTTCTAAATAGAAAATGTATAAATAATTATCAATCACAAACATATAATGCTAAAATAATTTGAGGTGAAAAATTTGCCAAAAAAAATATTAAGAGTAAATATGACTAATCTAGAGGCTAAATTTGAGGATTTACCGGGAGATTATGCAGCTTTAGGTGGCCGTGGTATGACTTCGACTATCGTATCAATAGAAGTCCCTCCCACTTGCCATCCATTGGGAATCCATAATAAGCTTGTATTCGCTCCAGGGATTGTAACGGGTACTAAAGCTCCAACATCTGGTCGTCTTTCTGTGGGTGGTAAATCACCACTAACAGGAGGAATTAAAGAGGCTAATGCTGGAACTAATTTTGCTCAAATGCTCGGAAGAATGCGTATCGGAGCAATGATAATTGAAGGAAAGCATGAAGGAGATGATTACTTTCTTTTAAAAGTTACTAATGATGGAGCTGAATTCATAGATGCTAATAAATGGGTAGGGAAAGGTCTATATGATACATACAAAGCACTTATGAAAGAATTTGGGGATAAAGTTGGTATTTGTGGTGTTGGAATCGCAGCAGAACTACTTGGAGCAATGTCAGGAGTTTGTTTCAACGATCCTGAGGGTTTACCAAGTAGATATGCTGGAAGGGGTGGTCTTGGTGCTGTAATGGCATCCAAAGGGTTGAAATTTATAATAGTTGATGAGACTGGTGCTCCTGGTGTTGAAATTGCTAATCAAGATGTTTTCAGTGGAGGAATTAAGAAACTAAGAGACGCACTTACAGCTCATGATGTTACAAAACCACAAGGAGGACTTAATTCTTTTGGTACAGCGGTTCTAGTCAATATTATAAATGAAGCACAGGGATTACCACAAAGGAATTTTTCTAGAGGTCAAGATGAAAGATCAGAACTAATATCTGGTGAGGTGAAAGCCGAAGAAATCAAAAAAAGAGGTGGAGTTCGTCCTCATTTCTGTAGTCCTGGTTGTATAATACAATGTTCTGAAGTATGGACAAAACCTGGTGGAAAAGATCCTGTTGGATGCTTAGAGTATGAATCTGTATGGGCTTTAGGTGCAAATTGTGAGATTTACAATTTAGATGATATCGGTGAATTAAATCGGGCATGTAATGATTTAGGATGTGATACAATTGAAGCAGGTACAACTATAGGTGTAGCGATGGAAGGCGGTTTAGCTAAGTTTGGGGATGGTAAAGGAGCTTTAAAGCTTATGTATGAAATTCGTAAGAAAACACCAATTGGACGGATTTTAGCTCAAGGAACTGAAATTACTGGTAAAGTGTTAGGTGTTACAAGAATTCCGACCGTAAAGGGGCAAGGACTACCTGCATATGACCCTCGTGCCATTAAAGGTATTGGAGTAACCTATGCAACCACACCAATGGGCGCAGACCATACAGCCGGGTACGCTATTGCCCCAGAAATTATGGGTGTAGGAGGTAAAGTAGATCCTCGAGATCCTAAAAAAGCAGAGGTTTCACGTAATTTACAATTAGCCACAGCTGCTCTCGATGCTACAGGTTATTGTTTATTCGTAGCTTTTGCAATTTTAGATATACCAGAAGGATTGGAAGGTATTGTCGAATCTTTAAACGGTGTATTAGGGGCGAACTTGACTGTTGATGATGTCGCAGTAATTGGAAAACAAATTATTGATATAGAATTGGATTTCAATAAAAGAGCTGGATTTACGGCTATTGACGATAGACTTCCTGAGTTCTTTATGGAAGAGAAACTTCCCCCTTCTGATGAAGTCTTTGATGTAACTGATGATGAGTTAGATAGCGTGTTTTAAAAGATTAGTTTGTTGAAAAATGCCAATTCGAGTAAAACTATTCGGAGATTTAAGGAAAAAGGCACAGCCCGATATTACAGGAAGTATGCCATTAAAGTTTAGCATTGATGATACCAGTGTTGATAGGATTTCTGATATTTTAAAGAAATATAACATTGAAGAAAATGAGGTTATCCATATTTTTGTGAATGGAAGATATTCAGGGTTTACAAAAAAGGTTAACAGTGGAGATATTGTAGCTATTTTCCCAAGAAATATGGCTGTGTTATATAAATGGTATTTCAATAGAGAAGAAGATGAATAATAATAAAATCAATGTTACAGTTAAATTTTTTGCGATGCTAAGAGAGTATGGTCCAGTAAAGGAGACTATAAATGTTCCTGAGAATAGCACTATTAAGCTATTATTTAAGAGATATCAGATTCCTAAGGAAGCATGGAAAACAATAATCATTGTCAATGGAAGACCACATAAAGACCTTGAAACTGTTCTTAATGATGGAGATATTGTATCAATTTTTCCACCAATAGGAGGGGGCTAAACCCTCTTAAAAACTAAATTTCTTTTTTTTATTTCCTTTTCTTTTAAAATATTATTTTTATTTTATTTTATTCTTATTTTAGACATCTATATATTATATATAGAGTGTGTTATTAGTATGAAAAATTAGGATTATATTATAGAATATTAAATAAAACCTAAAATAATTCTTGTGATACTACTTATTAAGATAGATTTAATGATCAAAAAAATGAAATGACTCGTTTATTATGACTTCAATTCAAAAGAAGTTTAAAGAATCTGAAGAAAGATTTAAGAGCTTATTCAAAGGAGGACCAATTCCAACTTTTGCGTGGCAAAAAGAAGGAAAATCTTTTAAATTAATAGATTTTAATAATGCTGCTGAAAACTTCACTCAGGGAAATGTTGGAAAATTTTTAGGATTTACGGCATCTGAGATGTATAAAGAAAGAACGGATATTTTAAACGATCTAAACAGATGCTTTGATGAAAGATCTAATATCATTCGAGAAATGAAATATTCTTTTAGCACTTCAGAAGAAGAAAAAAATCTTCTAGTTACATATAGTTTTATCCCCCCAGATTCAGTTCTAGTTCATACTGAAGATGTTACTGATAGGAAAATTGCTGAGCGAAAATTAAGAGATTCTGAAGAAATATCTCATACTTTAGCTGAAGGATTATCCCAAACGGGTATTGGAATTAACATTATTGGTTCTAATTATAATATAATTTATCAAAATCAATTTTTAAAAGAACAATTTGGTGTTAACCAAAAAAGAAAGTGTTTTGTGTTTTATATGGGACAAGAAAAATGCTGTGAAGGCTGTCCTATGATAAAAGCAATTCAAAATAAAAAAGTTGAAAAAGCAATTATTACTGCTGCCAATAATCGTACTTATGAAATAATATCTGCTCCCTTACCCAATCCAAACGGATCAATAGAACGAGCAACAGAAGTTTTATTAGATATTACAGAAAGAATAGAATCAGAGCAAAAGTTAAAAGAATCAGAAGAAAAATACCGTTCTATATTTAATAATATGACTGAAGGGTTCGCATATCATGAAGTAATCGTTGATGAAGTTAATAATCCAATCGATTACAAATATTTAGAAGTTAATCCTGCTTTCGAGAAGCTCACAGGTTTGAAAGCTGATCAGATGTTAGGAAAAAAGGTAACTGAAATATTACTTGGAACAGAAAATGATCCTGCGGATTGGATTAGTAAATTTGGTAAAGTAGGTCTCACGGGAATCCCTTTGGTTGTTGAGGATTATTCAGAAGCTTTAGATCATTGGTATAAAGTTTCAGGATATTCTCCTAAAAAAGGATTTTTCGCTGTGACATTTTCAGATATTACTGAACAAAAAAAAGCAGAAATTAAAATAGCAGAATCCGGAGAGAAATATCGTAATTTATTTAACAATGCTCCATTTGCGATTATTCTTTTCAATATTGAAGGAATCATTCTTGACTGTAATGACGCTTCAAATTTAATAACAGGATATTCTAACCAAGATCTAATTGGTAAAAATTTTAGAGATTTTAATTTCTATGTCGATATAAAATCAGCTAATATCGAAAAAAGGGAAGACAAAATTAAAGAGGGTAAAATTCCTAAAACTAGAGAAGTTTTATTGCAAAAAAAAGACGGAAGTCAGTTTTGGGCTAGAACTAATATTGAGTTTGTCCAAATGAAAGATAAAACTTATATCCAAGCCATTATCCATGATGTTAATGAAGAAAAATTAACACAGATAAAACTAAATGAATCAGAACAGCGCCTCAAAGAAAGAGTTAAAGAGCTCAATTGTTTATATGAATTCTCTAAGGTTGCCGAAAAACCTAATATAACCTTAAAGGAAATTATATTAGAATCACTTAACCTCATCCAATCTGCATGGCAATTTCCAAAAATAACATGTGTTCGCATATTGTTCGAAGATAAAGAATACACCACTAACAATTTCAAAGAATCGAAATGGCTACTAACTACTCATGTTGATATTAATAACAAGCCGATGGATATTGAAGTTTATTACTTTGAGGATAAACCATTTCTTAATGAAGAAAAAGACTTATTAATAGATTTTGGATTAAGGATAAAAGATATCCTAGAGAAAAAGGAATCAGAGGCTGTTTTGGAGTTAGAAAAAAAATTTGTTGATGATATACTTAATTCTTCAATGGATACTGTATTCGTTTTTAATCCAGAAAGTGGCAGAGCAATTAGATGGAACAATGTATTCAGACAATTTAGTGGTTATAGTGACGAAGAAATTGCTTCAATGAAAGTTCCCGATTCATATTATAATGAGGAAGATTTAAAGCGAGCTTCAGAAGCAACTAAGAAAGTGTTAAAAGAAGGAAAAATTAAATTTGAAATGTCACTAATAACTAAAGATGGTCGATTTATCCCTTACGAGTATATGGCAACAACACTTAAGAGTTCTTATGGAGATCCACTTATTGTTGCTGTAGGGAGAGATATTTCTGAAAGAAAAATTGCCGAAGAAGCTTTAAAGCATTCAGAAAAAAGGTATAAAGAGGCATATAATAGAGGTAATTTCTACAAAGACCTATTTGCCCATGATATGAATAACATACTCCAGGTAGTAAATTCCTCAGCAGAGCTTATAACATACCAACTAGGTGAATCTGAAAAATCTAAAGAAATAGAGAGTATTTCTGAAATAATAAAAAAACAAGTAAGTCGAGGTTCAAAATTAATTTCTAATGTTCGCACACTTTCTGAACTTGAAGAAAAAGAGATTATAACTCGTAAAGTTGAGATTGGCAGTTTTTTAAGAAACTCGATAACTTTTGTTGAAAATACATATGAAGAGAGAAATATAAATATCTCAGTTTCTTCGATTGATGGAGAGTATTTTACTAATGCTAATGAACTACTCCAAGACGTTTTTGAAAATGTTTTAATTAATAGTATAAAATATAATGAAAATTCAAATATAGAAATCTCGATAAGAATTTCAAAGCAAGAAATAGATGAAAAAGACTATTTTAAAATTGAATTTATTGATAATGGTATAGGTGTTGCTAAACATAGAAAAGAAGTTATTTTTAAGAGCGGAAATAGGGAACTTAAAGGATCTAAGGGAATGGGATTAGGGCTTTCATTAGTTAATAAAATCCTCCAAATCTTCAATGGCAAAATCTGGGTAGAGGATAAAGTTAAAGGAGATTATAATAAAGGAAGTAATTTCATTATAATATTACCGGAAGTAAAATAATTTATTTATTCTCTTCCATCCAATCTTTCTTCAATAGAGCAAATTTATGAGCATCTACATATTCGCCATCAACATATACTTCTTCTTTCAATACAGCTTCTTCTTTAAATCCTATTTTTTCAGCTGCTCGAAGTGAGCGTTTATTTGGAATATAGATACCAGCATATATTTTATGAAGATTTAATTCTGTGAATCCATATTTAATTAGTAATTTTGATGCCTCAACTATTATTTCTCTGCCCCAATATTCCTTCTCCCCGATTGACCCAAAAACATTTGCATTACGGTTTAACCAATTAATATGATTAAACCCAACACTTCCAATTGGACGTTTATCTTTTTTATGATAAATTGTAAACACAACAAAATCCTTCAAACCATCATCGGAAGAAGGTTCAAACCATTTCTTGATTTCCTCAATCGTAAGGGGCCATGCATTTCGAGAATAATGACGAACTTCTGGATCATTCATCCATCGGCCTATAAGATTAGCCCATTTAGAGTTTGTAGCAACTAAATCAATGATTTCTCCCTCAATAAATGGAAAAACACCATCGTTTTCTTCTTCACTCATCTTTAAATAACCATAATCTTCTTTTAAATTCGTGCTATTATTTGATTTTTAAATTGAAAGATAAGATTAAAGTTTTACTTTCCATATTTAACCTGATTATAAGATATTATTATAAAAATTAGCGGTTTTTCTTAAACCAATCTATAGCAAAATCAACAATTTCTCGTTGTGAGATTAATCGAGCTTCCGCTATGCCAATTTTACCTGACATATAGTTGAGTTTTGACTCAAAATCGATTCCAAGCCGTTTAAAATCATCACTATTATGGTTTAGATCTTCGTATTCGACCCATTGTCTTTTTTCATTTTTTATCATCGCAGATCCATTCTTAATATGTTTTTTTCCAGAGAAATCACCTCGATATTCTGCCAGATGCAAGGACGTATTGTTATAATGATTAACACCTACCAATAAGATTTTTCCATCCAAATCATAAATCCGAGCGAGAGGAGAATGTTCACCT
>JAHLWJ010000262.1 GCA_019057975.1 Promethearchaeota archaeon
GATACTATTCTCTGTGATGGCATAAATTGCGATCTCATGGGTTGCACCATAGGTTGTCTTTCAGCTTGCATAAATTGTGATCTCATGGGTTCTGGAGACATAGGTTGTGGAGATACTATTCTTTGAGATGGTTGTTTCATAGGTTGTGGAGATTTTAAACCAGAAGGCATCATTTTTTCAGCTTTATCTGAAAATTGAAATAAACCATTTTCATGTCTTTTACAAATTGTATTTGTATCATTTAATATAGTATTAGTTGTATATGCAATTGCATCCAATTCTCTCATAGTTTTAGCAGCTCTAACTCTTTCTAATTCTCTTTCAATTAAACTATATCTTTTCTGAGTATCCTTATTGAAATTTTCAATTTTATTATACACTTGTAGCCAATCATCGTCATTTAAACTTTTTGAATTAAGTTTATTTGTCAAGTTATTGTAAATTTCATTTTCCATATTTCTACAATTTGGTAATTCTTTTTGAATATTTGTAATCAAATTAATTTTCTTAACATAAAAATTTACAATATCTAAACAAACTTTAGTTTTATTTGCTTCTAAATCAGGAGTATTTTCAGGAATAATACCTAACTTGTATCTTACACCATTTAAAGTTTGTGTATGAAATAAACCTGATAACTCATCTATTTTTTGGTAACCAATCTTTTTACAAATTTGATCTCTATCATTATAACCTCTTTCTAAAATTAAAGCTATCAAGCGATCTGCTTCAGTATTAATTCGGGTAATGACTAAATCTATATCTGAGTGTTGGGTTTGAATATTAGAAGATTTACTCTGCAAATTTTCTTCAAAAGATGTATTTGAATTTCCCATTTAATTTTTATTTAAAATTATTTTATTTTTTTTAAATAAAATAAAATATAAATGGATCATAAATTTAATATCCCTTTTTTAACTCATGCTCATGAATGTGTTAATTGCACAAACAGGAAAGACCCTCAATATGTAATGAATAGCACAATTTTAACAGTTTCTATTTTAGCCTTAGGGTTTCTAGTATCATTTGCTTTAAATCAAGCTTTGAGAGAAACTTTTGAACAAATGTTCCCCAAGTCAGATGAATTAAGTGCTAAATGGGCCTACGCATTTTGTTGTTCGGCGGGAGTTATTATTCTTGTATTTCTTCTCATGTATAATTTGAACGGAACTAAATGGTAAATTCCACCTTAGAACATTTATTTTTTACTTGATTTCTTTTTTCTGGGTTCTAATTTTTCAACTAAAGTTAAAATATCTTCTTTAGTAGTTTCTGCCTCTTTAATATCTTTACCATCTTTATTTGTAATTTTAATTTCTTTAGTTACAACTGGAAATAATTTAAGTGAAAATCCCAAAATAGATGCAATAGCTTTAAAATTTACAACAGTTTCACCATATTCTAAAAATAATGATACAACTTTGGCTAAAACATCGTGATCTAATTCATACCAATCTTTACCATAATTAGTTTTATGTTTAGAAATTACATTAGTTACCTTATTAAATAATGATGGATTGTTTCCCGTATGTGAAACCAATTGATAACGGAAACAATGACCTTCCTGAAGTTTATCCACAAAATCTTGTGGTGACTCATCAATTATTTTTAAAACAGACTTAACTTTATTATTTTCTAAAGTATCCTTTTGAACTACCAAACAAATAGTCATTTCTAATAATATTTAAATTTCTTTAAGATATGATATTTTTTAATCATATTTTATTTTAAAAATTCTTCTAAACTGAAAATTTTTATAGGAGTGGGTTTAGGTTTACTTTTCATCGCAGGCATAGGTAAAATTGGAACAGATACCATTTGAAATTCGGCTGTTTGAGTAGGACCAGAAGTAACAATTACTTCTGGAAATTTCTCTTTACTACAAGTTATGTTTTGCATCATTTCTTCTTGTAATTCATTAACAGAATTAAATAATTCTTCTGACATAACAGGAGCTCCTTTAGTAATAATTTCTGTGGATGGGATAGCTGAAACAATTTTTAAAGGTTCCACATTTGGTGTTTCAGTTGGGGTTGAAAACATTTCTTTTTCCAAATCTTGTAGAAAATTAACTTCTTCACCACCTAAACTAAAATCTTGAATTGCATCATTAAAACTATTTGCATCTAAAGTCATAGTTTTATCTTCTAATAATTGTTTACGTGTTAAATTATATCTTTCCAAGTTTTCAGGTTTAATATAATCTTCAGAATATCCTGTTCCCACTAAAGCTTTCTTACCGATAAAAACTGAAGATGTTGTTCCTGATACAGTTTTCTGTTCCCCAAAACCACTTGCTTCTTTAAAAACATCCATAGCTTTTTGAAAAGAAGCTTTTTCTAATGCACTTACAGGTTGACGAGAAAGCCCTGTGAAAGTTACACCATATACATTTCCTAAACTTGTCATAAAATCAGAAAGTAATACAATATGTCTCGGATTGATATAACTTTCAAATCCAAGCACATCAATAAATTCTCGAGTTAAGAATGTTCTAGCAGCTTCAATTCCAAAAGCTTCTTTTATTTCATGCACGTCATTACAAATTGTTCGTTTTGCATCAATAGTAGGATTAGATAATAATTCAGTGAAATTTGACCCAGTTGTATCAGCATAAACTAA
Source organism: Promethearchaeota archaeon (assembly GCA_019057975.1). Next base: position 2,623 of record JAHLWJ010000262.1, read on the forward strand.
TTTAGAATATCTGGAAATTTCAGATTTATAATCATTCCTCTTCTTTATTTCTTCCTTTTCTAAATTTTCATCTCTTTGAACAGCATCTCGAATTTTATCTAAAGGAGATGTATCACTTTGAACTGTGAGATAATTTGCTGTTTTCTTTAATACTTTTACACCAGATACTTCACATAATTTAGAAAGATTATTTACTCCGATACCAGTAATTTTCATCCGAATTGGATTTAAAATTAAAAACCAATCATTATCTCTATCTTTTTGCTCTTCTTTCACAATTTGTAAAACTGGAGATTCAACAGGATAAATTTCTTTAATTCCTGAAATTCCTGAGATTTTAATCTGATCTAAATTTTCAAGAATGATTTTTGAAAGAAAGATTAAAGCAGAATTCTCAGATGAAACAATATTTTCTTTATTTAAAATGGATGTAATTTTTTGTTCAATAGGATAAATATCTATTTTACCGACTGACATGGGAGAATAAACACATACAACTGAACCATCAGATTCAACTTTAGAACAAATATCTTCCATGGTTAATTTATATGCATATAAAATATTTGTATTAATATTTAATCTTAATACATGTTTTGATTTAAATTTTTTCCCAACTATTTGTCTATAATAAGAATACCAAAAAGGTTCAACAATATCTGTATAAGAATCAATATCTGGGATGCCTATTACTAATTTTTTCAATGTAATTTCAGTAATTTCAGGTCTTTTATTTTGAATAATATCATTAAATGAAAGAAAATCATCTTTAAAAAAAATACTACATGAAGTTTTCTTTGGATTATGTGTCGCGTTAATTAATTCCGAAATTCTTTCTACACCACCAGTTACATTTTTAGAAGAACCTGATGCATGAAAAGAATTTAAGGCCATCTGAGTAATGGGTTTACTTAAACTTTCAGCAGCAGTTACTCCTACCATTGTCCCTGGGGTGATAATTGAATCGTTATATTGTCTTACTATTTCGGACTTTAGATCTGAAATTCCAAGAGGTGTAATTACAATATCTTTTAATTGTTCTCTAACTAATACTTTCATGGATTTTGTATTTGCTTGAGATACAGTAGCAGCTACACTTTTGATATCTGGAATAACACTTAATAGATCTTGTATTTCATCTTCAGTTAATTTTCTAGGCTCCATCTATTTTATTTATAATTAATTAATTTTTAATAAAAAAACATTTTTTAAGATCATTTTTTAAAAGATTAATCATTTTTATCAGGATAATATGATTCAATCATGTTCATAGAAGATAATACTTTTGTTTTAGGTTCATCTTTTATTTCAAAGTTATAATTATAAATATAATCAACTATACTGGATGAAATCATGGTATGTAAAATGAATATTTGTATCATTCTAGAATTTATTTGAATGAAAAATAAAATTAAAATAGAAAAAATACCCAAACTTCCTAAAATACGAATTTTCCAATATTCATAAAATATCCACCCATCTACCCAAAAAGAATTGATAATATATTTTGTAAAATCATTTACTTCATTTTCTAAAGTATATATAAATAAATTATAAAAAAAAGGAGATAATAAAGTGAAAATTATAGTAGTAATTATAGAAACAAACATGTCAAATACATAATATTCAGTTTTAAGACGAGAAGTAATTAAAAAATTAAATATAGATCTAGTTGCAAAAGTTAATATTGTTAAAGGTAAAACAACTGAATTTTCTTGTAAATATTCTGATTTAACAAACTGTCTTAACGCATATTTTTTAAATTTTTTAGTTGCCTTTTTAAACATATTTTTATAAAAATATGTTTATATTAATTAATCAATTTTGTTAAAAAAATGATTTATAATTTAACTAATTAATCAAATTAAAAATGTCATATTTATCAAGAGATGACAACTCTTTAGAACCTATTAAATCATATCATCCATTTTGGTCATCTACTACTGGCAGTATTTTAGAATTAAAACTTATTAAACCTCCTGAATCTTTAATTAATTCCATGAAAATTACGGTTAGTAGGTATAGATCAACCTTTTATATATAAAATAATTGTAATCCAAGATAATGTAAATAAACCTTCACCTGTATATGTGAAGAAGAAAGATGCTATTAAAATTATTAAAAATAATTGGTGGGATTATTATGCTTTAAGAACACAAGTTATATTTAAAGAACATACAAACATTGACATATCTAAATTAGCTTCTTATAAAAATAATGGAACTAATTATGATTCTTCTAGAAGTAGCTCTTCTAATTCATCAAGCAGTGAAAATAATTCTCCTAGATCTCCCATTTTTTCTAGAAGTAATTCTCCTCATTCATCAAACAGTGAAAATAATTCTCCTAGATCACCTGTTTTCTCTCCTAGAAGATTTTCTAATTCTTCTTCACCTACTCAAAGTCCACGTTCCCTTAAAAAGAGTTCTAATTAAACTTTTTAAAAAGAAGATAAATTTAATATAACTTTTTGTTATATTAAAAATAAGTAAAAAAACAAGAAAAAGTCATTTTAATACTAATCATTAAATTTCTTTTATTGCTGAAAATCTTTTTTGGTAAGATTTTTGGTAAGATCTTTAGATTTAGAGGATATACTAACAGGAAGCTGACAATGATCAATATTGCTATCAGCATAAAATGAAAATGCAGGGGCAGCAGGATTGTAATCAAAATTTGTTTCGTTTCCAAAAGCCACATTGTTCTTAAAAACTGTACATAAAGCCGAGCCGAAAAATGGGGCAAGGTTATCTGAATAGCCAACTTGCATTCCAGAGACACTATTTCCAGTCACCGTGTTGTAGGACGAGGTTGTAAAATCTTTATCATTAGATAAACTTATGCCTTTAAATCCTAATGACTCCACACCTTCACTAGAGATATTATTATCAGCAATAAGTCCGCTGTAAGAATCAAAACATTGGATTGCAATGGTAAATCCGATAGATGTAATTTGATTTCCTCTTATAATAAATCCTTCAGTTCCTGAGACAATAATACCATAGTCAATAAAACCATTTACCTTGATTCTATTATTTTCTACTACTATATTTCTTATAGGAGCATCCGGAGGATTTTCAGGGTCACGTTGAAATCCTGCTAAAAATACGCATGTAGCACTCACACTTCTTAAATCACAGTCTGAGATACGGACATTTTGAGATTCTCTTACTATTTCCAAACTCCATGAAGAATCAATCTGTACTGTTCTTGTTCCTGGTGTCGTAGAATTGTCAATTTTTGCATTAATAACATTGACATTTTCAGATTGGGTGACTGAAATTTGCCCTCCTTTAATATTAGAATCTAAAACATCGGCATTAATAGTATTAAATAAATATACTAAAAATTTTAGACCAACGGTATTATCAGAAAAAAGATTACATATAGTCAAACCACAGACATTATATGAAGATATTCCTGAATAAGGTGCAACAGGACTTTCCGCTGTAACTGGGTTAACACTACCTCCTACATTTAACAGAGTTGGTTCTTCAATCTTAACGTTTTTACTATCTGCAATTTGAACACCATTTGAAAATCCAATAGCTCCATCTGAAGCTCTAAGATCAACTTTGACTAATTTCACATCTGTAGAACCTTCTACTTTAATCAAAGGGACTTGAGATTCAACATTAGTTTTAATGCTTCTATGATTGAAATCTAATACAACATTATCTGCATTAACTGTGATAGCACTTTGAGTAGCATCAGACCAAGTAA
>JAHLWJ010000035.1 GCA_019057975.1 Promethearchaeota archaeon
AATATAAAAATTTTTATAGTTGATGCTACAGGAATTTGTATACAAAGAAACTTTATGCATTCTAGTGGTCCTATTCTTAATATCCCTATGTTAGGAGCATTTGGAAAAGTTACAGGATATTATGATCTTAATATTATGGAGAAAGTTATTAAAAAAAAATTCGGAGAGGGGAGATTGGAAAAAAACATGATCACCGCTAAAGAGGCTTTTGAAACAGTAAGGGAGGTTTAATATGTCAAAATCTAAAAAGTGGAAAAAAATCAATAAATCCATAAAAGAACGCCCTAAAGTTCAAGAGTATAAGAACTGGAAGGAATTGCCTCCTATTCCAATTTCATTGCCAATTGAAGGTAGTATTGGTGCCACTGGTGATTGGAGAACTTTTAGACCTGTTATCAAAGAAGGATGTAATCAATGTGGTATCTGTTGGATGTATTGCCCAGAGGGGATAATTAAGAGGAAAGAAGATGGTTCTTTTGAGATAGACTTAAATTATTGTAAAGGCTGTGGCATTTGTGCAAAAGAGTGCCCTACAGATAATATAGAAATGGTAAGAGAGAGTGATATAGAAGATGGTTGAAGTAGAAAAAGACTTTATACAAGAAAAAGAAACAAAAATAATCAAAGGGAATGTAGCAGCTGCATATGCGGCAAAATCAGCCCGAGTGCAGGTAATCAGCGCATATCCAATAACACCTCAAACAACAGTCGTTGAAAAATTATCGGAATTTGCAGATAATGGAGAGATGCCAGGAACACAATATATTAAAGTAGAATCAGAACACAGTGTATTTGCTGCTGTTATTGGTGCTAGTAAAGCTGGAACGAGAACTTTTACCGCTACTGCAGGTCAGGGAATTTTTTATGCTCATGAAATGATTCACTGGGCTGCAGGTGCCAGACTTCCAATTGTTGTTGCGATAGCTTCACGCGGTCCTGCCCCTCCTTGGAAAATTATGGAGTTTCTTTCATAATCCAGAATATTTGGGCAGATTTTACAGATGTTATCAGTCAACGTGATACGGGATGGATGAGTTCATTTTGTGCCTCTCATCAAGAAATTTATGACGAAATTTTAATGTCTTATAAAGTGTGTGAAGATCACGAGATATTGCTTCCAAAATTTATCGCGTATGGCGGTTTTATCCTATCTCATACCTCAAAACCAGTGATAATCGAAGATCAAGAACTTGTAGATAGATTTTTACCTTCTTTACCAGGTGAAGAAGGGTGGCCACATATATGGATGGATCCTAAAAGACCGATGATGTTTGGAAATCTTATAATGCCATCGGGATTTTATTATGAATTTAGAATGAAAATTCATGATGCTTTCATTCAAGTAAAAGAAAAAATTAGAAGTGTTGCTAAAGAGTTTGAACAAATGTTTGGGAGAAGTTATGGAAATGGTTTAATTCAAGAATACAAAATGGATGATGCTAAAGTCGGTGTTGTAATATATGGTGATTTAGCACTACAGATGGAACAAGCCGTTGATGATTTAAGGGAAGAAGGATATAAAGTAGGTATGATAAAATTAAGACATTTTCGACCATTTCCCGTGGAAGACATCATAAACTCCGTCAAAAAAGTCGATACTATAGGGATTATTGATAGAGCAACGGCATTCGGATCACAAACTGGAGGACCAGTCAGTTGTGAAGTCAAATCAGCACTACATGAAATAAAAGATGCTCCATATGTTCTACCTATTATTAATGGTTTAGGTGGAAGAGAAGTCTCTCTTGAACAGCAAAAAAAGCAATTAAAAATGTTAGTTAAACTGAATGAAACTGGAGAGTTGCCAAAAGATATAATTCATGGAACTCTTTGGGATGGATTATTGGAGGTTGAATGAATAATGGTTAAATTAAAAGAAGCCTTAGATTCATGTCAAGAAGAATTATTCCTTCCAGGAAATTCTTGTTGTGCTGGTTGTGGGCTTGAGATAGCACTTAGGTGGGCAATGAAAGCATTGGGTCCTAATACAGCACTAGTAACACCTGCTTCGTGTTTAAATGTTGTGATTGGATTATGGCCCAAGACAGCACCTAATTTTCCCTTTACTAATATGGCATTTGCCGCAGCTGCCGCAGCTGCTACCGGTATGGAAGCTGCTTTTAAAGCTAAGGCATATAGATTTCCTAATAAAGGATGGGATAACATAACATCATTGGTATTTGCGGGTGATGGAGGAACTGCTGATATTGGAATTCAAGGTTTAAGTGGCGCGGCGGAAAGGAATTCAAATATAATTTATGTGTGTTATGACAATGAAGCTTACATGAACACGGGGATCCAACGTTCTTCTAGTACACCCCATGGAGCATTCACTACTACAACCACAAAAGGGAAAGAAAGATATAAGAAAAATCTTCCAGGAATATTAGCCGCACATGAAATACCTTATGTTGCAACATGTAGTATTAGTGAACCTCTTGATCTTTATGATAAATTTAAAAAGGCTAAATCAATTAAGGGTTGTAAGTATATCCATATTTTAGCTCCTTGCCCTCCCGGTTGGGGATATCAAAGTGAAGAATCGATAGAAGTAGCACGTTTAGCTGTAAAAACGGGCTCTTGGATCTTATATGAAGTTGAAAATGGTATCATGACACTATCTAAGAAAAGCAAATCATTATTGGATTCTTCAAAAAGAGCTCCATTAGTAGATTATCTTTCAAAACAAAAACGATTCTCACAAATATCTGAAAAAGATCTAATAGAGCTTCAGGAACACATAAATCATAATTGGGAACGAATTAATGTTGAATTAAATTGTCAAGAACAATACCCAAAATAATCTTTAAATTTATTCAATACTCTTTTTGTATTATCGGTTTTAATTTTTATTAATATTAAAATGGGATTCTTGATAAAGTTAGGTGGGAAAAAACTAGAAGATATTGAAGTTTATTTAAAAATTGCGGTGGAAAATATAATAGAGGGAAAAGTTATTGCTTTTCCAACTAACTCAGTTTATGGGATTGGAGGAAGTCCTTTAAACTTACATGTGATTAACAAATTATATGAGATTAAATTCAGAGATAAAGCTAAAGGATTTCTTTTGTTAGTTTCCGATTTTGAAGAGGCTTTAAAAATCGCGGAATTTAATGAGTTGGCCAAAAAATTAGTGAAACAATATTGGCCAGGTCAGTTAACATTAATTTTAAAAAAAAATGAACCGAGTATTATTCCACCAGAAGTAACTGCTTTTAAAGACACAATTGGTCTACGAGTTCCTGAAAACGAGATCATCTTGAATATATTGAAGTTATTGAAAGAAGAGGGACATCTTGGAGCTATAATAGGAACTTCAGCAAATTATTCAGGTGAACCTCCATGTATTAGCGGAGATGGAGTTGCAAAGAAAATATTAAGCCCTATTGATTTAATCCTTGATGGGGGTAAATCTAAATCCCGATTACCAACAACTATGGTAGATTGTACAACAGTAGAACCAAAATTTTTAAGAATTGGTAAGATACCTGAGGAAGAGATTTTAGAATTTTTATCATAAAAAAGAGAGTGGTATACATGAAAAATTTTAATTTACTAATCTCAACATCTAGGTTTAATGAGAGGAACGCCACTACTGAATTGTGGTTTACCCTATTAATATGCGGTGATAATTATCCAATAATTTCAAAGTTAACGTTTCCTGGGCTAATTACTGCTTTAACCAACATAGATGCCAAAAGAGCAATTCTAAAAATTCGACAAATATTGAAAAATAATCCTCATTTTTTTCAATTTATCCTAAAAATTATTCCCATTGATTTTGTATGTGAAACTAACACTAAAATATTAGTTAATCTAATACAAGAACATTCTAAGGCTTTTATAAAAGAGGGAGATTCTTTCAAAATAGTATTAAAAAGGAGAAAGCATGAAAAAATAGAAAGGAATAATTTGATTGAACGAATTGCTAACCTAGTAAATAATAAGGTTGATCTTGAAAATCCAGATAAAGTTATTAGACTTGAGGTATTAGGTAATTTTTGTGGTGTGTCTTTTTTAGAAAGAAATGATATTATTAGAATAGGGAATCTATAAAAGTTACTTTATTCCATTTTTATTTTTTCTAGATTCAGAAGAGCCATTTTCTCGCAAATTAAATCAGATATTACCAAAGATAAAGATTCTAAATTATTTTTGAAATCTGTTATATTGTTTTTCTTATTCCCATAAGAATTTAAAACAGATTTGATTTGCAAGTCAGAAATTTCATAGTTATTAATGATTGTATTGATCTTTTCAATTGTTAAACTATTTATTGTTAATTCTATCTCATTGGCATCTAAAATTTGTAAGATCTCCTTGTTTATTTTATTTAGGTTATCAATTGGTGAAACAATACAGATTATTACGTTCCCTTCCTTTAAATCATAATAATCAATGCCAAATGATTCAAATCCTTTACTTATTTGCCTACTTGTTGATAGGTATAACAGTAATTCAATATTTTTTTTATTTGAAATGTGTGTTTTATGAAAAAAAGCTTTTTGCATATAATAGCATGCAATAAAGATATGATCTTGATTTAAAACATATTTATCGCTAATAAATTGTATGGTTGACTCTTTATTTTTTTCTTGGAGTTCCTCAATTATATTAAACACATAATTTAAAGCTTCTTCTTCATCGCCTATTGAATTAGCTTTTAAAAATTGATTTAAGTCAAATTTAATTTGATTTATTCCAATAAAATATCTTAATTCCATTGCTTCAATATAGAAGTTTCTTACAATCATACAGGGAGTCTCCAAACAAACCAATCTGGCATTAAACTGAATTGGATTTTAATAAAAATAAATACTATAAGAAATAGTATCAAATAAATTGTAAAAATCCAATCTTTTTTTGAAAATTTAATTGTATAATAATATGAACGTTCTTTTTTACTTCCAAAGGCTCTTGATTCTAAAGCTTCCGCTACATTAAAAGCTCTTTTGATTGAACATATAATTAATGGGATTAATAAAGGAAAGAGGTTTTTGATTTGATTAATAAATCCTTTTTTTTGCATCTCATATCCTCTACTTTGTTGAGCATCGATGATATTTTGGGCTTCATTAGCAATAGTTGGCACAAACCTAAACGCTAAAGAAAAGGAGAAAGCAAATTCATATGGAAATTTCATAGATATCAAAGAAAGAGCTAAATCGTTTGGATCTACTGTTAAAAAAAAGATTGAAAATGCCGATACCATGATACAAATTCTGAATATCATAGCTATAGCAAAAGATAACGATAAGAATAATGTGTTTAATATAATAATAAAGAGAATTAAGAATGATAATCCACGAATACTTTTAATCCACTGTTTTAAAATTTTGCCAAAAATAACTAAAGGTATTAAACTCAAAAAAATAATGAGTAAAGGAATAATTTGTTTGAATAATAAGGCACTAATTGTGTATGTTAGTGCAAGTACTAATTTAGCTCTTGGATCTAAATTATGTAGAAAAGTTTCTTTTTTCATAAATTTAAAAGCATTGAGAAATTCTAAAGACATATAATTTTACTCCTCCTGAGCACTAGTGGTTTTATTTCTCAAAAATTTAATTAGATATTCGGTAATATCATTTTTTGAAACAACTTTATTGATATCTTGGAATCCTATTTCTTGCAAAGCCAAAGACAATTGTCGAGTTTGGGGTAGAATTAATGATGATCTTTCAGTTAAAAAGTTATTATTTAACACATTTTGTGTAGGACCATCCGCAATAATTTCCCCACTCTCCATCAAAATTGTCCTAGGGATAAATTCAAAAGCAAATTCAACATTATGTGTGATAATAATTATGGTTGTGCCTTTTTCCTTCTCATTATTGATTAATTTAATGAAAGATTCAATTTCTCTAGCATCTTGACCTAGAGTAGGTTCATCGAATACTAAGATTTCTGGAGCTCTGCAAATTATTGAAGCAATAGCTAATTTTTTGGACTCCCCTCCTGATAAGTTTAAAGGAGATCTATCTCGGTATTTGTCAAGGTTAAAATTTTTTAAGATTTCATTTGTTTTTATTTGAAGCTCTTCCTTATTCAGATAAAGATTCTTTAAAGAGAATTTAATTTCATCCTCAACAGAGTTAGCAAATAGCTGATGAGAAGGATTTTGAAAAATTAAACCTATATTTTTTGATAACTCTGCTATACTTTTAGAATTGATGTTTTCATTGTTGATGTAAATATCTCCTGATGTTGGTCTAATTAACCCATTCAAGGTTCGAATAAGAGTTGTTTTCCCGGCTCCATTTTTACCCATTATTCCTAACATTTCTCCTTTATGAACATTTAAATTAATATTTTTCAAGGCTACAGTGCCATTTGGATAAACATAGTCTACATCTTCAATAATAATTAATGGTAAATCTTTCGATATAGTAATCACCTTTATTCTGATTGTAATTTTTTCATGGAATCTATTGCAGCCGGAATTGAAGCTGGTATTTTTCCAAAAAATAAGTTTTCATTTCTTAACCTATTGAATATTGTGTAAATCACAGGTTTATTTAACATCAAATTTTGAAAGTTTATTCCATTAAGCACATCATCACGAGAATTATGTTCAATGGCTTCTCCATTCCTCATCAGGATCATTTGATCTGCAAACGGAAGTACTAAGTCCAATCGATGTTCACTTATCATAATTGTAAGATTTCTTTCAACTTGAATTTCTTTTATCAAATTAATGATCTTTTTTGCCATATAAGGGTCTAATAAAGCTGTTGGCTCATCCAATATTAGAATTTTGGGTTCTAAGACTAAGATTGAGGCAATAGCAACTCGTTGTTGTTCCCCACCACTTAATTCGAATGGTGCTTTATCTAAAATATGTTCAATTTCGGTTAACGAGGTACTTTTTTTTATCCTTTTTGAGATTTCTTTTGGAGGAACACCTAAATTTTCTAGTCCAAATGCTATTTCATGTTCTACATTCATAGCGATTAATTGATTCTCCGGGTTTTGAAATACTATGCCGACATCAGTAGATAATTTTGCAATAGGAGTATTGATTGTATCTTTTTCATTTACAAAAACTTTTCCCTTATAAAAACCAGAATAAAATTGGGGGATTAAACCATTCATACATCTAATTAAGGTTGTTTTTCCAGAACCAGTTTCTCCACATAACAAAATAAAGTTATCTTCTTCTATCCTTAAATTAATGTTATTTAGAGCATATTCTTCATTTCCCTTATAACGATAATAAAACTTTTCAAATCTTATTAAATCCATGTTTAATATGAATCCTTAATTCAGCTTTGAATTATAATAATGTTTAATGATTTAAAATTTAGGCTATAAAAAATGTTTTATTCTTTCAACAATTTTAAGAAGAACTGTGTCTAAATCTGCTTTAAAGGTTAAAGCCGCAGCACCATCATGTCCTCCACCACTTCCTTCCGAATATTCTGATATTTCTTCTAAAATTTTCCCTAGATGTAATCCAGTTTTCATACAAATGCTTTTTTTTGCTCTACAATTAATCATATTCTTATCTTTTTCCTTTGAATAAATAATACTGATGTCAAATCCAGTTCTTATTAACATCGATGCAACACTGGCTCCAAAACTACTAACATTACTAATTCCAATTAAATAATCTCCTTTACGAATTAACTTGACTCTCTGTAACCCTTTTATTTTAGCAATCCTCTCTGAAATATCAGTATCAGTTTTTAACATTAATTGTAGTTGTTGAAAATTCACTTCTTCATCTAATAAATTGCTCACTTTTTTAATCGTTTGATTGTTTCCATATTTAAAAAAACCAGAATCAGTTAAAATAGCAATAACTATGAGATTTTTATAGGGGGTTGTTAAATTTTGGTTATAATATTCAAATAACTCTAAAATAATTTCAGTGGTTGAAGAAACATTATCATTTATTAAATTTAGTGAAGAAATATTTCCATTTTTTAAATTATTTTTACCAAAATGGTGATGATCTATAAATATATAAGGAATTTCTAATTTAATGGCTTTGCTACAATTAAATTTTATTTGACTTAAATCATTTGTATCATTTATTATGCATACGTCGAATTCAGAAAAATCTACTTCACTTTTATGTTTAAAATTAAATTCAGGGAATTTTTCTGAAAATCTGAGCAGAAAATTTTTTGTATGCTTTGAGAGTTCTGAGAAAAAGATTGATATCGGTTTGTTACAGTGTTGGATTAAAAAGAATCTTAAAGCATAACAAGATACAAACCCATCAATATCAACTAAATCATGAGTTGTAATAAGGATTTTTTTACCCTTTAAAAAGGTTAAAAAATCTTCATATTTAGAATATAACATGAAGTTGTTTAGACGCTTTTATTTTGAAGATCAGCTTGGATAGAATTACTCAATGTTGTAATTTGATTTTCCAATCTTGCTTTTTTTTGGTCTAATGTTTTTAATCTCATTTCAAGAGTTACCTTTAGACTTTTTTTCTCATCTAGAAGCTTATTCTTTTCACTTTTCAACATTATTCCGCCAAGTGACTTAAAAACTGGTGTGTCTGCGTCGACTTTTTCCAATTCTTCTATTGCAAATTCGGTTTCTCTTAGATGGGATTCTGTCTGATTTTTTTGGGTATTAATAATTTCATAAGTTTGTTGTAGGTTCGCTAGATTTTGGATTTTATTTCTTTGTTCTTCATCAAGATTGTTTAAATTGATTGACATTTTTTTGTACTTCTTCTTATTCTATAATTGTATTGTAGTAATATTTCTTTATTTTAAGAAATTTCTGCTATTTGTAAGGTATTATCAATGACTTTTCCAAAACTAATAATTTCATTCATACTAGCTCGAAATGCCGTGATATCACAAGATTCGACCTTAAAGATTAACTTACAATCATTTTGTTTTTCTACTAATACTTTAGATCGATTTGTTTGTAATTTTTTAATTTCAGGAATAAACGAGTTATAAGAAATATCTCTTATCTGGGAATCATTAAAGTTTAATTCTATTATTGATTCAATTGTAAAATTTTTATTCATTATTCTTCAACAGTTTCTAATTCTCTTTGCTTACGTTTAGCAATTCTAAAGGATTCGGCACCTCTAGGTGTTTCGATGAAATAAGCACCCCCAGTAAATCGAGCTTCACATTTTCTACAATACCAAATACCGGTTGACATTCTATGTATAGATCCTCTAGTTTCACATCTAGGGCATTTAGTATCTCCTTTCATTTTTTCTAAAATTAAACGAGTTCTTTTGCGTAAAGTACTCCCATAACGAGCACCGTATTTACCAGTGATTCCCGTTCGCTTTCCCATTTTATCTCAAAAATCGTTTTTAATAATTGATGTTATATTAAAACTTAGGGTAAACTATAAATTTTTCTAAACAACAATAGAAATTTGCATGGTAATTTTTATTTTGACCAAAGTGAAACTAATTATAAAGGAAATTTATAAATAAATGATCATATAACAATTAAATTAATTATAATTCCTAATTTTTATTGTCATTTATGTCAAATCAAGTATCTTTTATTGTGGATTTAACTCAATTGGATATTGATAATTTAGAAGTAGGAAATAAAGCCGCTAATTTAAGCAAATTAATTCAATATAAATTCTCTGTTCCTGAAGGTTTTGTTATTAAAACTAATGCGTATAATGAATTTGTGAGTTTTAATAATCTAGATGATATAATACAAGAAGCTTTATTAAAAATCGTGTTCGATAATTATGAAACTACTGAAAAGTGTTCTAAGACCATCCAAGACTCAATTAAGAATAGTGAATTTCCTTCAGAACTAGTTAATGAATTAGAATTGAAATATAAAGAATTTTCCTCTTATAATGTTGCTGTTCGATCATCAGCAACCGCTGAGGATCTTCCATCTGCTTCGTTTGCTGGACAATATGATACATATTTGAATTTGAGGGATTTTTCTCAAATTCTCAAGCATATTAAGAAATGTTATGGGTCACTATGGACAAGTCGGGCAATTATATATAGATATAAAAACAAAATCCCCCATGAGAGGGTTAAAATTGCTGTTATTGTGCAAAAGATGATATCTGCGAAGTCTGCTGGTGTTTTATTTACCTTAAATCCAATAACTTCTAAGAATGACGAATTAATAATTGAGTCAAATTTTGGATTGGGAGAATCAATTGTATCAGGAAAAGCTAGCCCAGATCAATTCTTTATAAGAAAACTAAAGAGAGGATTACTTAACATTTTTAATAGACGAATAGGTAGAAAAAGATTAGCAGCACATCCAAAGTCTAAAGGAACTGATGGAGGTATTGAGTATATGGAATTATCCGAAGATTTAGCCCAACAACCGTCTCTTTCTGATAGTGATATTATAAAACTTGCTAAAATAGGACTTCAGATAGAAAAAAAGTTTAATAGAATTCCTCAAGATATTGAATGGGCTATAGATCAAGATCAGCGAATTAATATTCTACAAACTCGACCCATTACAGCAATAAAGGCAGATCTTATTCCACCTAAAATATTATGGAGTAGAGGATATTCAGATGACTATTGGAATGATAATGTCACTCCGCTCTATTTTGAACTTCTAGGAGATCATATAACAAAAATAGTTAATATAGAATTAAACGACATAATGGGCTATAAGCGAATGGATACTGAATTATTAAAATTATATAATGCCCATGTTTATTTCAATCTCAATGTGATAAAAAGAAAAGTAGAGAATGAAATACCCAAATTTATTCGTAATGAAGACGTTTTAAATTATTTTCCAGAAGGTTCGGGTCCTTATGGAAAAATTACGACAAAGAATCTTCCATTTCATATTATTAGTCGAATAGTTGCAGAGCTCAGGATAAGTTCCTATGATCCTAACGGATCAATATCTAAAACCGCTGAAGCGTATGAAAATTGGAATCAAGAATCATTTATTCCTTATTGTAAAAAATTTGAAAATCAACTACAAGAAATTGGCGAACTAAAGGATCTTATTAGCTTAGTTGAAGATTTAGATAGAATTATGATTGCTCATTTTCGACTTGTTCGATATGGGATTCCTGTCCATAACATAGGGATGAATTTATTAGTCCAATATCTTCTTACTCGATTTATTAGTAAGGAGGAATGTTATCAACTATATCCAATATTGATATCAGGGCTTAAAAACAAATTAACAGAAACTAATGATAAAATCCATAATTTAGCTTCTCTTATTAATAAATCTCAGGAACTGAAATCAATATTCGTTAATCAAGATTCATCAGAGATTTATAACGCTTTATCAACAAAAAATAATCCATCTTTTCAAAATTTCTTAAGTGAATTTGAAATATTTCTAAATGAACATGGGGTACGTGGTTTTACCAGAGAAATATATTACCCCCGGTGGAAAGAACCACCAATGAACAATGTTTTTGATATCCTAAAATCGTTAGTTATAGATAAATGTGAAGAACTGGATACGATAAAAGCTATAAATTTGAAGAAAAGAGAGCGAACTGAAATGATTGTAGAGAAAAAGATAAGATCCCAACGATTTGGGATATTAAAATGGAAAATATTTTCTGCAATATTAAAAAATAGTAGGAAATACATATCATTTCGGGAGAATCAGCGCTTTAACCTCGATAAATGGATTACAATGAATAGAAATGCCTATTTAAAAATTGGGAAAAATTTTGCAAAAAGAGGAATAATACCGGATGAGAATAAAATCTTTTTCCTCCGTAAACATGAAATTAAGAAATTAGCATTAGACAAATATACTAGTCAGGAAATTCAACAAATATCATCTGAAGTAATTAAACGTTATGAAGATTTTAAAAGACATGAAAACAAAATACCTCCTAAGTTTCTTTTGGGTTCACGAGAATTTGATGATGAGTTAAAATATAACGAGAAAAGCCCGATTTTTAATGGTCTTCCCGCAAGTCAGGGGATTACGACTGCACCTATACGCGTCCTTCATGATATTAATCTCATTTCTACTGTACGAAGAGGAGAGATTATAGTTGTACCCCAAACAGATCCTGGTTGGACTCCTGTTTTTTCAAAAATCGGGGGATTAATAACAGAAACGGGTGGAATTCTTTCTCATGGAGCCGTAGTCTCACGAGAATATGGTATCCCAGCAGTAACAAATATTACAAATGCAAGCAAAATTTTTAAAACTGGTCAAATAGTAAAAATAAATGGTTTTAATGGAACCGTTATACCTCAAAACTTAGAAGAGAGAGGCTAAAAAAATTGGAACCCTTAACTCATTCTGATCAATGTACCGATCATCCAGAATGGAATGAATCTTACTATTTCGTCTTTTATAGTAAAGAACATAATTTAGGAGGAATGACACGATTAGGATTTAAGCCCAATAAGCAAGAAGGAATGGCTTTTTACTTTTTATTTTTACCTAATGGCTCAGCAGCGGGATATAATTTAGTTCAAAAAGTTGAGGACTATACAAATTCCCTTCAAGTTGGTGGTGTAATTCATAATTGTAAAAATAGCTCACAATGGAACTACAGATTTCAAGGAAACATGATTGCTGTAGAAAATTCTGAAGATTTACCCAAAGTCCGTGAAAATCCTACATTGATTGCAAATACTTTGAAAGTAAAAATCGATATTGACTTCGATCCTATGAATAAAGTTTATGAATATAGTGAAAATATGACTCCAGAATCATTAGAAATAGGAAAAAAAGCAGGAGATAAACACTGGGAACAAATAGCTAATTTATCTGGAAATATTCAGATTGATAATACAAATTTCCCTATAAAAAATACTATTGGGCAAAGAGATCATACTTATGGTGTGAGAGATTGGACAGGAGTAGGTAATTGGTTATATTATGTAGTGTGGTTCAATAAGAATTTAGGAATAAATCCAGCAGCAATAGTTACAGATGATGGCCGTTTATCTACAGGAGGATTTTTGTTTAAAAATGGGGAGAATATACCATTGAAAACAATTAATATCGTTGATCAGAAGTTTCGAAAAGATGGAATCTTTCCTGTAAGTTCAGAGCTTGAAATTGTGGATGCTTTAGGTGAAAGCCATCAGTTGAAAGCTAATGTTGGTCCAATAATACCAGTCCCCTTCTTAGATGGCGAGGGCAACCAATCTATACTTGTTCAATCATTAGGCAATTTTGAACTGGATGGAATAAAAGGTGGTTACGGAACGTTTGAAACTTTAAGAAAAGTGAAATTAGATAAAAAATAAAACGATTTCTAAATAATAAGAAAATTTGTAAAAAATAATAAAAAAATTATTAATAAAAAAAATTATTTAATGGAAGTCTTATATTGTAATAGATTTAATTCTTTTCTTAGTTTCTGACTAATTTCTAGCGACTTTTTTCCTAACATCTTAATATCATCAAATGAAAATGTAGTAGCCCCACTTTTTTGAATAGAGGTTATCTTTTTCTCAGTTACTGATATTGAGATTTTCCCCTCGCAAATTAATTCTTCAGGTAAATTAGGATCTAAAAAGATAATATCATCAATCTTTCCATAGGTAAAAACTAATGGTATTTCATTTACTAAATCGTCTCCTGTTAAATATTTTCCAGTCCATTCAAGACCATTATCTCCAATTATGCCCTCGGGAAGATGTGCTGAAAGTAACGTCGTTATAGCACTTACTCCTCCAGTATCAATTAAATTACCATCATGGTTTATGACATACATATCAAGAAATAAGATATATACAGCTTCTTTTTCTTTAATACAAAGTTTTTGTGTTTGAATGCAATCAGCATGTCGGATACCTCGATCTACAACTCTAGCTAGTTCTATAGATTGTTCATCTGGAGGACCTCTTTCAAATAAAGGAGATGCTAATGGAAGTAACTCTGCCATAACAGTACAAACACCCTCATTTGGAAGATCAGGAAATGGTTGACCAATGTCATATTTTAAACCAGTAATAATCCTCGTGTCTCCTAAAGTAACATCGGCAGAACCTTCAGCTGAGGCAATTGTGTCACTTTCAATTCTAAAATCGCGATACTCCCATAACCCTCTGCCATCAATACGCTCTTCTTTTCTTAAATTTGATAAAATATAATTTTTTTCTATGCGTGAAACTATCCGTCTAACATTCATCATCTTTACTTTTCACCCTCTCCTTCTTTTAAGGTTATGTATTTACTTTTTAAAGAATCTAATTGCATTTGATGTATTTTACTTAAAGCATCTTTTGCTATGTCTAAGAATTTTATCATCTCATCTAAATCCATATCTCCATCAAATTGCAGTAATGAGATTTCTTCATTATACCATGTTATAGCAATCGGTAAATCAGCATCTCCGGCTTTATCTTCAATTCCAGAAAGATCTACAACTTGTTTACCGTCTATCTTACCCAATGCTACAGCTGAAACTAAACTTTTCATTGGTATTCCTGCATCTGCTAAAGCTAATGCTGCTACTGTAGTACTGGCGCACCTAGTGCCCCCATCTGCATCCACAACTTCAATAAAGACTTCAAAGCTCGTACCGGGGTATAATTCGAGAAAGAGGATTGGTTCTAAACAATCTGATACAATCATAGAAATTTCTTTTTCTCTGCGCCCAGGTGCAGGTCTTTTTCTGTCAAAAACTGAATATGTCGCCATCCTATAAAAGACTCTTAAAATTCCTCTATCTGGCTTAGCTAAATGATGTGGGTGAACTTCTCTTGGTCCATAAACAGCAGCAAAAACTTTATTGTTTCCCCATTCCAGATATGCAGAACCATCTGCGCTTTTGATGACACCTACTTCCATCTTAATAGGTCTTAATTCATCTAATTCTCTACCATCAAGTCTTTTTCCATCTTCACGGAATAACTTCTCGGGATATTCATCTTTAATAATCAACGGCATTTATTCTATACCTCTTATTTTTTTCTCATTTATAATAAATTCCTGCATTCGGTCAGTTAAACCTACTGTGTGTGCTTCTGTCGCAATTTTCTGTATTGATTCCACTAATAACCTTTCATGAGCAATATCTTCACCTTTTAACCATATGCGCCCATTTTGAGTTACAAAAATATTGGTTTTTGTCAAGTTTTTTAGCATTTTAATCATTGAACCATCGCGACCTATAACTCGGGGAATTTTTGGTGGATCTATTGAAATTACAAATCCATTGTTTTTTTTGCCCAAATATTTGCCAACAGTAGTTAATTCAGGCTTGTTTAAACGATCAGCTGATAAAATTTTTACAATCAAGATATCTCCTATTTCATACCTTTCAATATTTGCTTCATCTTGAGAATAACCTCTGCCACCACTGCCCCTGAATGATCTCATCTTACCTCTCTTTATAGTGTTTTTTGGTTTAAGCGTGCCAAAATCTTTTGCATTAATATCACATTTATATTTCACAGGATTTTTATCAACAACAAGAGCAATAATTTTATCTCCAGGTCGAGGTGTATAAAATCCTCTAAGGGGAATCACATTTATATAATTTTTTCTTATTTGTTTTAACCCAATATTTAAAGAAATTATCTTAGTTCTCGCACTATTATAAATTGTACCTCTACCAGGTAAAAAATTCTTAGTGTCTTCAGTTAATACCTCTCCAGGTACAACGACATCTCTCGAATCTTCATTACCTTCGAAATCTTCGAAGTCTTCACCCTCTTTTTCATCGTTTTCTTGAGTCTTTTTTATAACTTCTTCATCTGTTTCATTCTCCAAAATAATCACACTCTTTTTTTAACTTATTATAACCTAACCATTGCTAAAAAAATAACATAAACGAGAATTAATTAAAAACTTCTTGGTCAGGATTTTAAAAGTTTTGTTTGAACTCTCCCATGGGTTAGTTTGTTTAGTTTATCTATCAATTCCATTTGGAAGCCTGCTGGTAAGCTAACAACAGAAACCCAAGACCCATCAGATTGCCATTCCTCTTTTTTAATTTGTGCTAGTTGAGCTACAATATTATATCCCTTAGCTGTAAAAGCTGAAGGAATTTTTATTGCTATCTCTACTTGTTCCATGCGAATAGGAATGATAGCTCGAATGCTTTTAACTACGTCGTCAACTTGTTCTTCAGCGCCCCTCATTAAATCAATTTTGACTTTTGCTTCTTCAATTGCTTTCTCTATTCTTTGATATGGATGAGGTTTCTTATTCTGAGGATTAATAGCATTTTTACTAATAATCGTTATAATTTGTTTCAGTTTTTTACTCTTCTCCTCTTCTCTCTGAATTTTCGTCCAGTGTATTTCTCCCTCAATTAGAATATGTCCTGCTATTCTCATGCCCTCGCTTGTATCAAAAACGGCTTCCATATCACCATCAGTTGCCTTTTTACCTCTTCTTAAATCTTCAAATACGGTAAAACTCTCAAAAATTAGTTCTAGATCTATCTTATTATTATCCAGGATATCATCAATAGTAAGGCGGGATTTTTCTGCTCCTGATTTTAAACGTTTGTCGATTTCTTCTCGAATTAATTTTTTTGCTTCCCAGGCTTTCTCTGGATCCATTAACATTTCGAATCGTCTTCCAGATTTCTCAATTTTTCCAACAATAAATCCGCCTAAATCAATTCTTCCTCGGTCAGTCGGTCGATCGATCATAGTATAATTTCACATCTGTGTAACTTGATTTTCATTGGTTTCTATCTTTTCCTATCTTTTGTCTCTGTATTAATTGATAAATATAATAGGCTGGAACCTTGACATCTTATACAAGATTTTAGGAAGGCTCTAATTTACCTAATGCTTCTTCCTTTTCATCTAAACTTAATAGCTTAAAAGTTTTATCTTCCTTCATTATATAAGCTATATCACATGTATCTTTATTAAAATTATCGCCCATCAATTCCTTAAGAGCTTTTAAGGGCAATAGTTTTAAATCCTCATCACTCATATCTTCCTTATAATGTTCTTCAAGGTAAGCCCTTGCTTCTGTGGCACCTGAACCTATAGCGAAAGCGAAGTAACACCAAAACGCCCCGCTTGGATCGGTGAGATATAAGGAGGGTGTATTATCATTATCAATTCCAGCGACCAGAAAAGAAACGCCAAAGGGGCGTACTCCTGCATTTTGGGTAAAAACCTGTTTATATTCACAAATGTTTATCGTGCTGTCCTTTATAGATATTTTTTCATCATAATTTAATAAATTGACTTGAGCTTGAATCCTGGCTCGATCTATAAGCACTCTTGCATCACTTGTGAGCCCGGCTATAGCAACCCCGATGTGGTCGTCAATTTTAAAAATCTTTTCTGAACCGACCACTTCCTGGAGTTCAGAGCTTTTCTTTTCAACGGCAAACACTACAGAGTTTTTATTTCTACAAACTATTGCAGTTGTGCCTCTTCGGACGGCTTCAATAGCATACTCAACTTGAAATAGCCGACCTTCGGGTGAAAATTGCGTAATAGCCATATCATACCCGCGTCCTGCTTGCTGAAACATTTTTTAATAACCTCCTTAATTCGAGTTTATATTTTTTAAAATCCTAAAGAAATTAACCATATAGATTAATATTTTTTAAATTTTAATTAATTCTTTTTATTTATATTATTTTTTTGTTTTACTTAGTTAAAAAGTAGTAATAAATACTAAAATAAATATTTTGTTTAAATAATTTAAAAAAAGGGTGAAATTTGATTAAAAAAACGATGTAGAGAAGGGTTGAATTATTTATCTTATTATTATAGCAAATTATGACCAAGCAACTTTATTAATAAAAATTGACCATTCTAATATGATCAGACCCTCATCCCTAGTGTGTGCAACTAAATAATCTCCTTGCTTTGTAATTGAACCAACGATATTGCCTTTTCCACCACCAATATTCTTAGCAGCTAATTGAATATCATCATTTTTTAAAACTGCAAATCGATTGTTTTGAAACATAATGGCGGGTTCTTTTGTTTTCCATGCAGTAAGAATTGCTTTTGCTTCTTCATTAGATAATTGAAAATCTCCTGACTTGTAGACAACCTCTCCATCACTATTTAACAGAAAAATTTCTTCTACTCCTTCTTGTTCTTCTAAAGTTTTGACTAATACTTGAAATCTTTGCTCTTCCATATTTTTTCATCTTATCAAATTAAATCTGTTTTTAGCTATATTGAAAAATAATAATTTAGTAATTTAAGTCTTTTTAGAACGAAAAAAACTATAGTTTGATATAATAGGAAAAGTATTTTACTTTTTATATATTAAAATACTTAAATTCCTTTAGCTTTTAGCTATTTTGTGTTCTCTATGGTTAAAAATTTAGTTTTATTGGACAAAATTTATATTGTTTCTAAAGAAAGGAAAAAAGAAGATATATTCCTAAGATACTTAAAGTATTTAAGAGAGCGAGTTAAAGGTTTTCCAAATACCACATTGAAAATAAAAAAATTAAGAGAATTTGATAAGAGATTCGAAGTAACTATCAGTGGTCCTGAAGAGGTTTTTGTGTTTAATCTCTTAAAAAATGAAATTGGGAGCATAAAAGAGTTTAAGGATATCAAAAAGGGCGACATTTGTAAGGGTACACTAATTGATGTAGGAAAAGTTGGTTTCGGTTTATTTATGGATTGTGGAATTATGAACCCTCAAGTTGATGTTTTAATAAATTTACACACGCTCAGAGATCAGTTATGTAAAAGACGTGAAAAGTCTTTGACAGAGATAATTGAAGCCTATGATTTTATTGATCATTTTCCTTTAGAAGTGAAAATTATCAAAATAGATAAAGAAAACCATAAAATTCAAGGAGAAGTTGCCCCTAATTCGCTAGACATCTTTAAAAAGATTATGAATGAGAATCTAGAAGCTCTAATTTTAAGTGGGGAGACTAAGGGACAATTTAAAAAAGCAATTATGAGAAAAGGTCACTTTAGGGATATAATTACCGTAAAGAGATTTGGTTTCTTAGAAAATCTTATATTATTGAAACAAGATTCCGATGCTCCAGGGATCATAGCTCATATTGGAAAAGACCTAGAAAATTGTAAGTTTAGTGTATTACAGCCGAAAAGAATCAGAAAGTTGTATAATTAATTTTAATAATAGTGGGCCAGGAGAGGTTTGAACTCCCGATTTCCTCGGTGTAAGCGAGGCGTCATAACCACTAGACCACTGGCCCTAAATTAAGCATAAGCGCAATCGGTGGGATTCGAACCCACGAGTCCGTAGGACACTGGTTTAGCAGACCAGCGCATTACCAGGCTATGCAACGATTGCTTTGCAATAATTTGATATAATATAATTTCAATATAACGATTCAAAATTTTAATAATTTATTATCTAACTAAATTGTTTGAAAAAAAGAAAAGATAAGATTTGACTTATTCAAACTTTATTATTTTTATGTTTTCGTTTATCTCTTAGTAGGTCAACTAGGAATTAGAATCTTTTTTTTCTACTCAGATATAATCTCGAACACCATTTTTTCGATGATCGGCTTTTTTGTATATCGTTTATCATAATACCAGCCAACCAGATGTGCTTTTTGTTCTGGATCTTTATTTGGTACAGCGGGGATAACAATTATCATAACCCCATTTGATAGATATTTTAAGATCCGCTTATCTATAGCATGAAGCTTCTCATTACCCGACGGATGAGAATGCCATTGCCACACAATATCCACATCTAGCTCCTGTTTAAATTTCCGCATATTATATATCTTGGATTTCTTATACCTCATCCAGCTTCTTGGTTTTACATGAACTTTATTTTTGCGTAAGTCTGTATTCATAATGAATTTAGTGCAGATTCCAAAGTTTTCTTTTCTATCGGCAAACAACCAGCCATGGCAAATCATAGGATACTCTTCTGCAGCTTTTTGAGTTATATCTTTAAATAAGCTTTCCGGTATTAAGTAACGAAAATCTTTTGCCCCGCTCATATTTTTAAAAATGTAGCATAAAATTTATATTTTTCTTTAAATACAAGACAGAATTAGGTATAAAGCAATAAAAAACAAAAAAAATTTTATTATATTAAATATAATCTAATTTAATAAATCGATATTAAAAAAATAGCAGATGTAGCCTAGCTGGTAAGACGCTGGCCTTGAGTATATCTTACAATCAAGTGAGCCAGTGCGCATGAGCGCTCGGGGGTTCGAGTCCCTCCATCTGCGTTTTGATAATTGATTTTAATATAAAGTGGGCTATTGGCGCAGGCAGGTAGCGCAACCGGCTCTTAACCGGCAGGTCGGGGGTTCAAGTAGAAGTCGCATTTTGCGTTTCCAGAACACATCCCTCATAGCCCGTTATCTTTTTCTTTTCCTTATTTTTAGTCAAATTTGGCAGACAATTGAATAAATAGAACTAATACAATGAGAACCAATTTTAAAACTTAGTTAAGAAGATTTAAATAAGAATTGCGTTTTATATTATTAAAAATATGATTGAAGAAGCCCGAATTAAAAGAAATCTTGATATATTTGCTTTTCCTCGATTATCTGGGACTGAATTTGAATTAAAAGCTTTTAATATAGTAAAACAAGAAATAAAGAATTTAAATCTTGAATTTGAAGTTCAAAATTTTACATTTAGCTCATTTTATTCGAGAATATATCCTAAAATCGCGTTTCTATCCGCTTCCTTAATTTTATTAATTCTATACTTGAATGTTTATATGAATCTATTTTTGGTTTTTATAGTCATATTATTAGGCTTATTGATTACATCAATCATATTGACAAGAAAACCCGAAAAAATTCAATTCATTAGAAAATTAAATTCACAAAATCTTCTTGTAAAGATAAAACCTACATCAAATGAAATAAAGAATAATGACAGAATTATTATGTTTATAAGTCATTTAGATTCCAAGGGACAAAGATTTAAAATTAATACACGGATAAGAATAATTAAACTTTGGATCTCCTCGTCAATTATTCTAGCTTTCTTTATAATCCTTAAAAATGCGACATTAATAGAATTTGAATTAATACTTTTTATTATCGGACTGTTTCCTTTAATAACGAACATGTTAGTTGCTTTCTTAATGCTTCTTAACACTACAGATAATAGTTCCGTAGGTGCTGTTGATAATGCTTCTGGTATCGCGTGCAATTTAGAGCTAGCACACTATTATAGTCTTCCTGAAAACAGATTAAAAAACTATAATATGTGGTTTCTTTTCACTGGAGCTGAAGAATGCGGAACAATGGGTATTAAGCATTTTTATAACAATATGAAAAATCTTAATCCCGATAAATCGATTATGTTCAATTTTGAATCCATTGCTAAACACGTATATCTATTCCCCGGAGGAAAAGAAAGTGATAATGCCAAGGATATTGATTCTTTGCTTCTGAATAACAACAGAAATCTTACGATCAGACATTACATTACTAATAGGGTTTTTGGCACTCATTCCGATGGAGGTTTTTTAGGAGATAAAGGTCTTTACGGGTTTGGAATTGGTGAGGTGGAAGCGTATGATTATATGCATACTCCTCAAGATACACTTGATAAAATCGATACAAAAATATTAGAGAAGCTATGTTTGGTTCTTACAGATGCTTTAAAAGAGCACGATTCCAAATTTTTTTAAAAAATTTAAGAAAAAATTTTGTCCTCCTTTGGATGTTATCCAACCCGAAAGTATGTAAATTCGTTTTTTATTGAGAAATAAAACTAATAAAATGAGAGACAAATTTGGATTTTGGCTCAAAAGATTTAAATATGCTGAAATAATATTTCAAAATCGGAAAAATCGAATGGTTTTAAAATGTAGCCATCTGCTTTAGTTTCCGGCATTTTCTTTTCAACCTCTGAACCAGGTATAGCAGTTAATAAAAAGATCGGGATTTCTTTGTATTTCTTATGTTCTTTAATCATTTTGCAGATTTCGTAACCTGATATATCTGGAAGGATTATGTCCAATAGTATTAGTTTAGGTACTCCAGCCCTTAGTTCATCAATACCTTTAGTACCACTCACTACGCCTTTACATTTATAACCCTTACTTTCAAAATAGCTGGTCAATAGCCTTATGGTCGCGAGGTCATCTTCTATCAGGAGTATATCATATTGTGGCTCAGTCTCATCCGTTTGTATATCGTCTAGAATGCTAATAATCTTATTTTCAAGAAGCATACTTTGATCAAAGATATTTTTAATAGTCGATAATACCTCTTCATCTAATTCCTCTTTATAATTTTCTAAAAGCA
>JAHLWJ010000263.1 GCA_019057975.1 Promethearchaeota archaeon
AATTTAGGAAAATATCATGTTAAATAAAATACGTAATTAATGTGTTTTTTATATTTTCAAAATGCCCTAAATTGAGCTTTAAGAGGTCATCAAAAACTTCTATAATACCCACTTTTTCAATTCGTTTCGTAATTTTAAAATAAGGGGAATTCTTTAGTTCTTTAGCTAATTTTTTGTTCTCTTCAATGTTTTCCAATAAAAATTCAGTTGGATTTAGTTGATAGGTTCCTAACATTCCTTGGATAATTGCCATAAACATTGTATCAAATGTTATTCTTAATATTATTTCATGATCAAAATCCGAAACTTGAGGATGTAGATAAGATTTAAGAAGAGAAATAGATTCTTTGAACCGTTGAAGAGAATCCGTTCCAAGTTCTTTAATTTTTTCATTATAATCACGGTTTTCAGATGCCCTTAAACATAATGCAGCAATAGTTTGATATTCAGCAACAAAATGGATAACTCGAGCTTTTGCGTTAAGCATTGTATCCTTCGATTTTTCCTCATCTATAAAATCTCCTAAATTTTCCAATGCTTTTTTAAAATAATTAGCTATGTCGTTGAATTTTGTGGCTGAAGATTCAAAATCTTTTCTTGATAAGAGATTTAATGCTTTTTTTTCCTCCTGTTCGTATAGTTCATCAAATTTATTTATTTTCATTACTGCTTTTAAGATTAAATTTTTACCCACGTCCTTTTTTATCCTTGAACGTTCAAAAGCTTGACCAGCTTTTAATAAGAAGATTGAGCTTAAACTGTTGAATTCTTCAGGATCATCCTCATATAAATATTCTGAGGTTTTCCTCCAACATTCTCCAGCAGTCTCCCAATCTCGCATTTTATAGGATATATTTCCCAATTGGATTAATAGTTTTGCTGAAACTTCATATAGTTTTAATTCTTCAGTCTTTCTAATAATAGATTTCAATCTATAGGTAGCTTGAATATTACTTTTAAATTGTGCGATTATTTGGGTAATTCTTACATATAGTTCATCTATTTTTATGTAACTCCCGAGATCTATATAAATTTGAGCCGCTTTTTCATAAAAATTAATAGCTTCTTCTCCTTTATTTTTATCAACTAAGTTTTCGGCCATATCTATTAATTGTATTGCTTCAATTTCTTTACCTTCTCTATCTTCTCCGATCATAATTTCTCTCCAAATAAAGTATAAAAGAATTTTAATATCCAAATTGTTTAGACTTAATTAAAATATTAAAACCTTAGTATTAATAGCTTTTTATTATATTTTTTACATTTTTTCCTTCATTACTGATAAATCCGGCAAGAAAAGAGTAATATATTAAGTAAACAATTTCATATTTCGACATCTAACAATTTTTTTAAATTCTAGTGATTGATATGCTGAAGAGAATGATTCTTCTGCATCTTCAATTGCCCCATAAAAAATAAAGTTAGAGTACCATGTGGCAATAAACATAATACTAGCCCGTCTATAACGTGTATGGAATTTAATATTCAAACGTGGTGAGGAATACTGAAAAAGAAAAAGATTCGGAGCTGTGCCTACCGGAAGCTGTAATGCTGTACTAACTAATTGCTGCGTTTCTAATACATGAGTTAAGCTTTCTAAATTAATTACACCGCCATCAATCCAAATTTTTTCAATTCCTAAACTTTTTAATCCATCTAATATGCTTACATTATTAGGTTGGTTTTTTCCAGTTATGTATTCATATCTCTGAGTAGATGTCATATTTTCTGAGCCAAGTATCAAAACAACAGTAGATTGAATTTTATATTTTTGCAGAATCTCTAATTCTTGTTTATTTTTGAGATTTGAAATAGTATTATATATGTATTGATCCGGTTTAACTCCATGTTCGGATAAGTATTCGATCCCAGCAACTCTAGATTCAAAATTCCCTCCCAAAACAAAAGGAGGATCAAAATTCCCTAAATAAAATTCTAAGTATTTTACCATAGCTTTGGGTGTAGTTGCTGAAATTTCAATTAGATTAGGAATTTTATACTGTTTTGATAAGGCTATTTGTGTGTTTATTCGTTTTAGTGCCTTCCTCTCATCAAAAAATTCACTTTTTTTTCTATCAACAAGAGATTGACCTTGATAAAAAAGGGTTCCTATTAATAAGGGAGGTAGTTCGAAGTCTCCTCTCCCTACTTTAATATCTCCATAATTATAAAATTTGAGTTCGCTCATAGTTCTTTTGTATAAATATTTTGTCTAATTATTTTAGAATAAGACTTAACAGCTAAAATGTATTAAAATTAATAAATTAACCTATAAAATTCTATCTCTGGGCTTCCCCGACTTCTTAATCTTTAATGAAATATCAAGTTCCGCGATATACCAACAGATAATATCATAGGGTTGTTTTGAAAAAAAGATTTCTGCCGCTTTTTCTCTAATTCTTTGCTTTTCTGCATATCTCGGATCTTTCTGAGCAAATAATTGTCTCTCGGCAAGCATCCAACAGAGTACATCATAAGAATAATTCTTTTGAGCAAGATAATAGGCAGCAACACCTACCTGATTCCGTAAATTATTATTCATATCATTCATATTGATCAAAACCAAATTTTAATTAATATAGATGGAGTTTAACATCACAATTTCTACAATGACCATCTTTTAGTTTTTTAAAGCACTCCTCATGATAAAGTGCATTACAATCAAGATTACCACATTGAATTGCTCGCTGTCCTTTCTCAAATATTAAATGACATACTGGACATGCACTAAACAGAGCATCCTCTCCAAGTAAGGCAACATCTTCGATATATTTTGCTGGGAGGATTTCAGGTCTCTTTGCGGGTTCTTCCTTATTGCCACGAGAAAGAATGCGTAATTTTTGTATTTGAGTAACCTCAGTTGGAATTCTTAATAAATAAAAACAATGTGGACATCTTGCTGTTCCTGATCTTTTCACTATATGATCTTTTTGAGAATCTGCCCAACCCGCTAAACAATGTATATGAAATGGAGTAGTACAATTAGGACAATAACGACCTGTAACATAAAAAGATCCCTTCGTATAGGGATTTTTATCAGAAAAGCAGATTGAACATTTCTTAAAATCACCTTCTCCTCTTATTTGTTTTGCCCGTTGTTCTTGGTCTTTAGTTAAATCTTGAACTCTCAATAAATCTGCCGCAATTCTTCTCAGAAAAGCAGGATTTTCACTTATTACATCCTTGTTAGATCCATACCTTTTATAATTATCATCAGCAATTTCTTGAGCCGATCTTATTAGACTCTCAGAATCACTATTATAAAAATACCTGCCTTTTGTAATATCACTTAATTTTTTTAACATATTTACTTGTCCAATCTCTCCTACTAAAAATGTATCAATTTTAATATTTAATCCCTGTGCCAACCGTGCCATTTTTAAAGGATCAACAGCAGTATTCATAATTTTTCCGTCAGAGATTAAGAGGATTCTTGGAGGTTTAGCACCAATTTTCCGCAATTCTGCAATAACAGTTTTGATTGCTAAAGCTAATCCATCACCTAATGCAGAATATCCTCCACATATAAGAGAATCTAACACTTTGTTAAGGTTATTGATATAGGCTGAGGTGGTAAAATCAATTAATTTTTCTGCTTTGTCAGAAAATTTGATTATGGCAAACGTACTTAAACTATCTAAATCAAATCTTTTACTTATGAGTGTTTTAATGGCATTGGTGCAACATGTTAATCGATTAGGAGGAAAATCCTTCTTATACATCGATCTTGAAGTATCCAAGCACACTACAATATTTTCAGGTATTCTTTGCTCAGTCATTTTATTATTACTATCTTTAGGACATACTTATAAGAATTCAACTACAGTGCTTTTCCAATTAATCTATTTTTTAAATAGTAATTAATTATTAATAAATTAGTAAAATTACTAAAATTTAATAATATCTTATTAAGTATAAAGTATAAAGATAAATACAAAATATTCTGATGTAGAATGTCAGATCAAACCAGTAAAAATGTTATATTAAAGGATTTCTTTAAACGAAATGTTTTGATCAGTGAACTTGAAGAAATTTTGAGATTTAAACCAGAAACTTTAATAGGTGTCGATAAAGTTAGCTCTGATCAATTACTTGCAAATGGTATAAAATCTATTGGAGATTTAGCAAACCTATCTGTTGCCAATCTTCCTGAAATAAAAGATGTATTACCTTCGATGTTACAAAAATGGGTTAAAATAACTCAAGTTATCAAGAAAAATATTCAAGAACAATTAAGGAGACATAAGAAATTACTTATGATCGGACTCGACAACGGCGGTAAAACTTCTATTTTAGCAGTAGTTCAAGATAAATTTTCAATAATTAAATCTCTACTTCCAACAAGGGGTGTAAAAAGAGAAAGACTAGATTTTTTCGGTTACCCGATAGTTTCCTGGGACTTAGGAGGACAAGTGCAATACAGAGAGAAGCTTTACTTTAATAGACCGGAATTATTTTTCACAGAAGCAGACATCATACTTTATGTTATTGACAGTCAGGATCCTGATAGATTTCCGGAATCTGCAAACTATTTCAGAGAGGTTCTGAAGGTTTTATCAGAATTAAAAGAAAAACCCGCTCTTCTCATTGTTCTAAGCAAAAGTGATCAGGATATTCGAAAAACACTTCAATGGCAACAAAATGTAACTACGATAAAAAATAAATTTAATAAAGTCTCAGATGAGTTTGAGCAGTTCTCAATCGACTTTTGTGATACAACAGTATTTCAAAGAGAAACCATAATGCAAATGTTTAGTGTTGCGTTAAAGAAAGTTTCTGATACTTCAGAAATAATCGAAAATATCCTTGAAGATTTCTGCGCTCAAGTAAATGCAAAAGCCTCAAGTTTAGTATCTATGGATGGGTTAATTTTTGGTAGTTATACCAGTACAGATACAGATGAGATGTTAATAAATAATACCGCGCTACTTCTACAGACCCTTTCCAACTTCTATAACTCTATTGGTTTGATACGCGAGAAATCAATAAGACTTGATTTGCCACTTAATGGGTTTACAATCCGAGGAGAAAAACTATTTGAATACTCAGATCTACAAATTCCTGTATATCTTTGGGCTCTTTCTGAAGAACCTGAAAAATTGGAAGATAAAATAGGGTATTTTAAAGAACAATTATTACCTTTAATTAATCTATTCCTATAATTCCTTTTTTTACTGTAAGAAATTAACTCTACTAGTCGCTTTCTAACTCTTGATAAGCAGAAAGTAAATACTCATTACACTTATCTAACATTTCAATTGCTTTATTTAAGTTTTCAACAATAGAAGCTAATCCTTTTTCCTTGGCAATATTTAGCCATTTTAAGTAACTCTCTTTATGGGAATTGTTGTGATCTGCCCAATGTTTACAATATTTCGACAATTTTAATAAATCCTTATCATTTTTATCCAATATTTCTCACTCATTAAAGTTTAAGGAACATTAAATAGAATAATTTTGTATTATCCTTTAATTTTACTTTTTCCTTATGATTAGATTCCTAAATGGAAGAAGCATAAGAATAGTCGATAGAATTATCTAGTTCATAAAAAATAAAATCTAAAAAATAAAAAAGAAAAATAATAAAGAAAATTAAATTATGTTCGGCAGAGCCTTTTTAATAAGGTTGGATCGATGATTTCTTTTGGTTCCCAACCTCTCTCTTCGAGAAATGCCTTTACTTCATCTTTTATAGCAATTGGTATATCTGCTTCAACACGTATAAATTTCTCTAAGTCGTTTGGAAATTTGACACCTTTGTATTTGCGTTCAAGGTCGATCCAATGAGAGAGTTTGATCATTCTTCCTTTAGAGTTATCTGCTGGCCTCAAGCATAATTTAGCAACAAGGCAGATCGCTTGTTCAATAGATTCGGCAGTAGTTAATAGATGTTCTGGCCCAGGTCCAACAATATGACCCTCTGTTCCATCTCGGGCATTAAAAACCTTCCAAGAGTCTTCATCATCAGATCTACCAATATACATTCTTCTATATTCTGCAGCATGAGGTCCTACAACCGCAGGAACACCTACCCCATTTGCCATGCTAGCGATGCTTGCTGCCTTCTGAGACATAGCACCCCAAGCAACACCTACAGCACCTAGACGGTTTAGAATATAATCAGCAATTTCTTCGAAATTTCCCCTCAATGGACGTCTTGCGAATATGTTAGCGACTTTGATTGCTGCACCAGTGATATGGGGATTACTCACACACGAACCAACGTTTACTAAGCCTCCACGGTCAAAATCTCCAGGGAATCGGTCGTAAAGTGTTTTACCCTCTTCATCCTTGACTAATCCAATATCCA
>JAHLWJ010000264.1 GCA_019057975.1 Promethearchaeota archaeon
AGGATTACTTCTAACCCCGGAACTCCATCTTGTGTGCCTTGTCTTCTCTGTTCTTCTAATTTTTTAATTTGGTTATCTTCTAAGGCGACCACAAAAGAACCAATTCTTTGAAAAGAAAAATTTAATTCTTCAAAGGCTTGAGAATATAATTTATTTCCTTTAATACACAAATCTCGCTTTACATATTCTCTTGGGGAAGCAAAACCTGCGTGAACTACACCAGAATTTGCTTTAGTAGTACCTGATGCTATATCAGCTTCTTTTTCCAGTAAAGCGATCTTCAAATCGTATTTTGAAAGATTTCGCGCGATACAACAACCAGTTACCCCACCACCTATAATAATTACATCGTAGATCAAAGGGTATACCTCGTTAATTTTAAAGAGTAAATTAAAAAGCTTAAGTAATAAAACATGTTATCTCTTTAAAATTTATTTGGACTATATGTATTTTCTAATTGATAATGTTCATTAATAGGAAAAAACATATTAAAGCGCTATTTTTCCAATTTTAAAATTAGATAAAAAAGAACCATAAAATATTGAATAATAATGCGATAATGATAAGAGCGATAGTTACGGGGTTAATTAGAGTGCTTCTTAAAGCTTTTGCGTATTTTAATTCTAGGTCTCCTTTTATCAGTGTTTTAATTGAATTATATTTAGGAGTGTTTTCTTCTTTAAGGTGATAAGAGCCTAAAAACCTAGGATTATTCAAGCTTTTAAGTTGTCTATTATAATCACTAGAAGGAAAAAAGCGTAATTTATTACTATTTAGAACATCCTCGTAATCTTTTATAAAATGAGCCTTCTTTGGTTCTTTTTCAATACTTTTATTCTTATCGTCCATTTGATTGTTAACCAATTTTATTGTTTCATTACTCTTATATCATTTCATTCTTAAATCTTTTTTGGTTCTTTTTCAAAACTTTTCTTTTTATATAATTTCATTCACAAAACTTCTCAAAATATCATTTTCCTAAAAATTTATCAATGTAATCACCAAAATCAGAAAAGGTCTCAATGTTACTATCCCAATCTATTAACTCTGAGGAATATAGTCGAAAAAATTGGTCTGAGATCAACAAAAGATCGTCAATTACTTTCTTTTCTTTGGTTTTATAAGAAGAACTTCCAATGAACAGAAATCTTCTTCGCTTTATGATTACAAAGCGAAGATCAGACATTTCAAAGTTCGAAATTCCGCCATCTGTCAACTTTTCTGCAAATTTATTTAAAGCACTCATCAGAGCGCCAAAGAGCTGTGGATTTACCTTTTGATCTGATACTTTTGAGTATAAAACGATTCCGTTGTCTGTTAAAACCCAAAAATCTATTAGTATACTAGGCATTGTACCACATATTATTAAAGGTTATCATCCCTCATTAGTTTAAATGAGAGGTTCAAATATTTAAAAAATCTTTTTTGATTAATTATACTAAATGTATTACAGTAAAAGTATTAAAAAAAATAAAAATTTCTGTTTTATCTTCTACTTAAAAAATATATTAAGAACGGAGTTTAAATTTATATGAATTGGGAAACTAAAATTACCCAAATGATAGGTGTGAAATTTCCATTAATAATGGGGGCATTTGCAGTAATAGGGAGGGCAAAATTTGCCAGCGCCTTTTCTAACGCTGGAGGATTAGGTATTATTACTGCTATTAATTATCCTAAAATTGAAGATTTTCGTACTGAGCTTGAACATATGCTTCTGTTGACTGATAAACCGTTTGGAATTAACTTTACGATAACACCACCGTATCTTTTAAAAAAGAGAAGAGGGAGGACTCAAGAATCATATCTTGATTATTTAAATTTAGCAATCGATATGGGAGTTAAAGTATTTACAACTTCCGCTTACAGAGCTCCAAAACTAGGAATTAGAATTAAAGAAGCAGGGTGTTATTGGTTTCATAAGTGTGTTACTATGAAGCACGCAAAAGCAGCTGAAAACGAGGGAGCTGATGCTATTACACTTGTTGGGCTAGAAGGAACTGGTTTCAAAAATCCCGTACAAAACACAACTTTAGTCAACATAACAATGGCTCGGAGATTATTGAACCTTCCAATAATCGCAGCAGGAGGAATTGGGGATGCTAGAGGTTTTCTTGGGGCATTAGCTATGGGAGCAGATGCGATATGCTTAGGTAGTTCAATTATAGCCACTACAGAAAGCTTGGCTTCAAAAAATTGGAAAGAACAGATATTAAACCAAGATATATTCGATGAAAAATATTATAAAAAGATATATCATCTGGAATTGAAAGATTCAGCAATTGCTTCAATGGCAGTAGGTCATTGCGACGAAATTCTCAGCTTAAAAGAATTCGTTCAAGATAAAATTATGAGTAAAGCAGAACAAATCCTTAAGACCTGGGGATTTGATAAGGATGTATTTAGCACTAGGTAATCAGTTTAGTTATTATCTCCTCAATATGATTTACTGCTGAAGAAAGATGTGCTTCGTTATTAAAGATTTTAATTTCACAGTTAGGAATTGTTTTACACACAGTTCGCGCCATTTTGATGGGTACGCTGGTGTCTAATTCGCCGTGCCAAGAAAAAACTTTCATATTGGAGGTTATATCTTTTAGATCAAACCCCCATGGATGAGCAAATAAGATTGCTTCATGGTAAGGACCCATAATACCTTGACGAAAAGGTTCGCCCATCAATTCTAAATATAAAGAAAATTTTTCTTTGTCCTCAAAAAACTTCTTATCTGGCGCTGGCAAATTTGTTCCTCGTTTAAGAAATTTTTTCTGAATATCTTCAACATCTTTATTCTTTAATCTATTCAAATATTTTAACTGAAATTTAAACGTGAGTTTTAGCAGTTTTGGATGTTTAGAGGCTAAATTTAATTCGTTACGATTGTTTTTTGCCATATCTTCAATTCCAAATTTTATCGGTCCGAGGCCTGAAACGATGCCGCATGAGTGAATTTTATCGGGAATTTTATAAGCACAAGCTAATGCAAAGGGTGCTCCACCTGATCCTCCTAAAATTGAGAAGTTGCTAATATTAAGAGCATCAGCTAGATCAACAACGTCATCTGGCCAATTTAAAAGAGAATGCTCTTTATAAAAATCTGAAAGACCAAAACCAGGTCGATCAATTGCTATTAAATGAACTAGATCTTTTAATTGTTCAAGATCGTACATTTTCGGCTCAAGACGGGAAGATCCATGACCGTGAAAATAAAATAACGGTTTTCCATCGATGTCACCAAATTCTGCATATCCAAGTTTACGACCGTCTTTTAATGTAACAGTCTGATTTAATAAATCTTTTTCAGTCATGTTAATATAATATAATACTCTAAATGGAATAATTTGACGATAATTGATATTAATTTTAACGAATAATAATATTAACCTTTCAAACTTTTAAAATAATAACAATGAGTAATAATCATAACTTCAAATGAGTCCTACTTATAACAAAATCTCGGAAAATTTACTATCAGAGTTTAAAAAAATTGTAGGAGTAGGTTCATTTTTCGCTGAAAAGGAGCATAGATGGACTTATACTTTTGGAAGTACAATGATCGAACCAGAGTGGGTCCCGGATTTAATTTTAATACCCCATAATTCTCAACAAATCTCTGAAATTTTAAAGCTTGCTAATGAAAATCTTATCCCCGTGACTCCAAGGGGCAGCGGTACAAGCTTATCTGCTGGAACGTTAACTCCCTACGGAGGTATAGTATTAGACCTCAACGCTATGAATAAAATCTTAAAAATTGATATCGAAAATAATTTAGTAGAAGTAGAACCAGCGGTTATTTGCGATGAATTAAATGAAAAATTAAAGCGTGATGGATATTTTTTTCCTCCAGATCCTGGTTCAAGTTCAGTTGCTACGATTGGTGGGATGGTGGCAACTAACGCTGGTGGAGTGCAAGCATTCAAATATGGCGTAACAAAGAATTATGTGCAATTCTTAGAAATTGTGCTCGCTAATGGTAAGATTTTGAAATTAGGGACAAAAGTATTAAAATCTGTATCCTCTTATAATATAAAAGATTTATTTATTGGTTCTGAAGGTACTTTAGGAGTGATTACTAAAGTAGGTTTAAAAATACATCCATTACCAAAACATCGAAAACTAGGTTTTTTCATATTTAATGACATTGATAAATTAACAGAAGCGGTACTGGAAATAAGAAGAAAAGGTATAATCACTAATCTGTTTGAATTCATGGATAAAGTATCAGTTACTGCGGTTTTTGATCTCTTGGGGGGTGAATTTGTTGAATATCCTAAGGATTATGCTCTACTGGCTGAAGTGGACGGGCCTAATACAGGATCCGTAGAAGAAGAATTTTCGATTTTATTTGATATTATCAAAAAGCAGCAACCTATCTTCTACAAAATCGCAAAAAACTTAGATGAGAGGGAAATTTTAATAGGCGCAAGGAAAGCTGCATTTCCTGCATATTCCAGAATTGGCCCTTCAGTATGTGTGGAGGATTGTACCATACAAATAACTGATTTTGCTGAAGTAATAAAAAAATTTGAAAAACTCACTGTAAAATTAAATATTCCTAATATTACTACAGCAATGGTCTGTCATATGGAGGGAAACTTACATCCCACATTTATTTTCAATGAAAATGATCCTAAAGATCGAGCTGATTTTGAAAAAGCTGTTAAATACTTATATAATGAAATAATTATTCCTATTGGTGGTTCAATTACAGGAGAACATGGAATTGGAAAAATTAAAACACCCTATTTAGAATTAGAGCATGGAATTGAAGTAGTAAATTTAATGCACCAAATTAAAAAGTTATTCGATCCTAATATAATTCTAAATCCTGGTGCAGGAAAGGGCGTTATTCAATCATTAGATCAAATTGAAGTACAAAGGCAATTAAAAAATCAACCAGATAAGATACTAGAATTAAATTGTATGAGATGTGGCTTTTGCACGGTTATGTGTCCTTCCAGAATACATTATACGCTGGAGTCATATAGTCCTAGAGGGCGTCTTAGCCTTTTAAATGGTATTGTATATAGAGATTTAGAGCTAGAAAATTACGAGTTAGTAAATGATATACTACATTCTTGCACATTATGTGGATTATGTTTAGTAAATTGTCCCGCTGGTGTGAAAACTCTTGAGATTTTTGAAAAGGCAAGAGAATTATTGCATAAAAATAGTGAGTAAGCAATGAAATTCGATTATGGAAAAGATGGATTGGAAATCAATCTTGATCCTTATTGGAATGTTACGATTCTCCATCCAGAGAATCAAGAAGTAATTGAAAACCCAGTGGAGGCTATTAGAGAGGCAATCAAAAATCCTATTGGTTGTCTTCCCTTATGTGATATTGTTAAGAAAAAGATTTCTTCCCAAACGGTTTGTATTGTAGTAAGTGATGCAACTCGTCCTGTTCCCTCCCATTATATTTTAGAAGCTTTAGTTAAAGAATTAAATGAATATGGAATAGATGAAGCATCAATTACTATCTTAATCGCAACTGGATTACATCGTGCCAGTAATTCGGATGAAATTGAACTTATAATTGGTAAAAGAATAGCACAATGTCAGTTAAATATATTTAATCATGAAGCTAAAGATAAATCTCTTCTAAAATACTTAGGAGAATCATCTAATGGATCTCCAATATATATAGACAAGCACATCTATGAGGCAGACCTTAAAATTTTAACTGGATACGTTGAACCTCATTTCTTTTTCGGTTTTTCAGGAGGAAGAAAATCATTAGTTCCGGGAGTTGCTGGTGAGGAAACAATTATAAAAAGTCATACGGCTGACATGATTACCTCGCCACATGCTCGCTTCGGAATTTATAAAGAAAATCCTATGCATAAGCATTCTCTTGAAATTGCAAAGAAAGCAGAAATTGATTTTATAGTTAATATTTGCATCAATGAAGAACATAAAGTTACTCAAGTAGCAGCTGGAGATTTAGAGAAGGCACATGAAGATCTAGTAAATTATCAGCTACAACACGCATTCAAAGAAATTAAAGAACCTTATGATATTGTGGTTTGCGGGAATGGGGGTTATCCTTTAGACCTCAACCTCTATCAGGCTGTAAAAAGTATGGCAATTGGAGAAATGGTTGTAAAACGAGGAGGAACGATAATTTCAGTAAATGAGTGCCGAGAAGGAGTTGGCATAGGACAAGATAAATTTAATGAACTAATTTTTTCTGAAAAGAATCCAGAAGAAATCTATAATAAAATCCTAAAGAAGGAAATAGTTGTACCAGATCAGTGGCAAATCCAAGTATTAACCCGAATATTAATGAAGTCAGAAATTTATC
>JAHLWJ010000265.1 GCA_019057975.1 Promethearchaeota archaeon
CTCTTTTTATATACGAACATTTTTTATTTCGAATCCGACAGCCGTTACAACCACTCTTATACCCTTTTTCTTCGAAAAGATTTTTCTTCAATAACAGATATGATCTACAAGCACCACAATATACTCCGCATGGAGCTGCTAAATTTTTTTCATTCATTTTTTTTTCTCTTCAAATTTTTAACTTATTTAATTTATTAAACAAAATTTCTTCTTGGTTATGGATATCGTAAGCAATATCCTTTAGTGCTTCTAAATTGATATAACTTAAGCACTCATCTTTGTGTTCTTCTGCAGATTCTTTTAAAGTGTCCGCGATCTTAGTCCAGTTACGAGCAGACTTACTAATAATAGGAATGCATTCTTCTATAATTTTAAAATCTTTTCTATTCCATGCTTTAGGGCCCTGTTTAATCTCTGGATGATCTAATAATTCCTTTAAGAAATTTCTATATAGATTACGAAAGCTTGACCCTCCAGTACCCCAAGTTTCAATATATCCATGTAATAGTTCAAACATTAATCTCGCGCGGGAAATTGTTTTACCAAGAGGATCCTTTGCTATTCCCTGCAACTTTTTATCCCACTGAGGAATAGAAGCCGCAAATTGTTTTAAACCCTGAACACCGTTATTGTTTACTGATGATCACAACATATTGTCCACCACTTTTTTAATAGCAACTTTTACTCCCGCAGCAAGCGGTGGATGTTTTCCATCTGGTCTTATTACCATGGAAAATTGGACGTTACTCGGTTGCATGAATTTTGGACCATGCTCAGAACTTCTTGCTTCCTTTAATTTATTTATTGGGACTTCTTGAAAACCTTCATATTCTGAATCTCCTACATACGCAATTCCCGCCTCTTCATTGTAGCCCGCTAAAGTTATCGCATGTCCACCGAAATGAATTTCTCCCTCTTCTTCAAAATAGGGTAAATAACCCAGATCTACTTTAAGGATTAATGGAATATTCTGAGTTAACATATTTTTTGATTCTTCCCATGCTTTATTAGCACTGGTAAATGACTGTTTTCTTAATGTGATTCCTAATAATCGGCAAGCCAAAGAATTCGGTTCAATTGTTCCTTGCTTACCTCCAAGGAAGAATGGGATATCTGATTCAGGTATAAATGAAATGCTATTGGTAGTATCGAAAAATCCAAAACCCATTGTAGCGTCTAAACCAAATGCCATAGCCTCAGATATAGGAAACCCATAAAATTCAAAAAGATCTCTCATTGAAGACGACTCACAATGATGACCAACCCTATGAATAAAATTATTAACCATTAGTTTTTGGTACACTTTGATTTCCTCCTCTTTTGATTTCATCTATAACCATCTCTAAAAATTCGATATCGCTTTCTAGTATTTTAATAGGGTGAATGAACAAGCCTCTGACATTTAATGGTGTCGTAGAGCTCTTCTCTAACATCTTCTCTAATTCCAATTTATGTTTTTTTATATTTTTTAGTGAATTTGTGAATACCTCAATCTGTTCTTCTTCTGATAAGTACGGAAGCATTGAGAAAGCCATATAAAAATCGGGATCGTTTCGACCTATAAATCCATTTAGGATTGTATGTATTCTCATTTTAA
This sequence comes from Promethearchaeota archaeon, assembly GCA_019057975.1. Next base: position 1,598 of record JAHLWJ010000265.1, read on the forward strand.
GCAATTTTGAACCATTTTCAGTAATTTTGTAAATTTTTATTATTCGATTGTCTTCTTCCTCTATCCATGATTCTACTAATCCTCTTTCTTTTAAACTCTTTAAAACACCATAAATTGATGATTTCCCAATAGCTGTCCAATTTCTCATGCCTCTTTTTTTAATTCGTTCATTTATATCTTTAAAATGACACGGATGCTCTGAAACTAGTCCCAGAACAACAAAAGAAACATGACTTAACTCTGAATTTTCTTTAGTTGACATAATTGATATCTCATTCTAAATCAAGATCATTCTTAATATAGAATAATATGAATCAAGAATCAACAATATTTAAACTTTTTTCAAAAATATAAATTTTTATTTTACTAATCATACAGTAAATCCATGCAAGAAGAAACACCAAAAAAAATCATTGATAAGATGGATAAGCCATTTCCTCTTTGGGGAATAGCTCTCATCCCAGTATATATTTCGGTCTTGTTTATAATCATTCTTTTCCCGCTCGCTCAAGATTGGACATGGTTTGAAGCTTGGCTATTCATTATATCATTTGTTATTAACATGACAATCAGTTTCTATTTCATAAACAAGAAGAATCCGCGAGTTCTTCGGAACCGGATGAAGGTGAAAAAGGTTGGTATCACCGAGAAAACAAAAAGTTCCGCAGGGTCAGATAAATTTATAATACCAATTCTTTTTATCGGATTTATTGGTGCAATATTATTACCAGTATTCGATTATCGCAATCAGTGGACTCCAATTCCTTTCATGGTGGAGATAGTTGGACTCGTAATTTTGAATATAGGTCTAATAATCATGGACATCGCAATGGTACAAAATGCATACGCCTCAAAAATACTTGATATAAACAAAGACCAAAAACTCATTGATACAGGGTTATATGGTCGTGTTCGCCATCCACTCTACACAGGAGCAGTTTTATTGATCCTTGGATTACCTATTGCGTTAGGATCGTGGATTTCATTAATTCCCGCTGCAGTAGGAGTATTAGCCATAATAATCCGAATAAAATTCGAAGAGGAAATGCTCATTAAGGGAATGGACGGCTATGAGGAATATCGGTCTCGCGTAAAATACAAACTTATACCGAAAATCTACTAATCTTACGCTAATGGAAAAAAAATATAAAAAAAGAATAAAAAGCTATTTTTAATCCCGAAATCTTCTTTCTAATGTTTTCCCATGAAGAATAAATGTTAGGAATAGAAATCCAAATCCAAACCCTACTAACACTCCAATATCCAGAAGTAAACCAAGTGATCCGAAAGCACCTATATCACCGAGCTTCTATCTCCAATTGCCTATATCTCTTCTTTGATATATTTAGTTGACATTGTTAAGTATTTCCTGGAGTATCCGTAGAGGGGACAGATAATATTAGGCTAAAACATGCAAATGCTAATCCGGCTACAATCATCCCAATAATTACAATAAGCAGATTCACTGAAAGATCTGGAGTACTATAATTCTTTTAAGTATTAAATTCAAAAACTACTTTTATGGCATGAGATTCTCCTTTTATGCTTAATATATCAAAGGCTTCTCGATATTGAGCAAGGGGAAATTTATGTGTAATTAGCATTTGAGGATCTATTAATCCTTCTGATATAAAATTTAAATAAAACTGGAATGCGTGCATAGATTTATCGCAGAAATTTTCTATACTAAATGCATTTGAACCAATAACTTCGAGTTCTTTAAAATAGTGAAGTGTATTTTCAAACCTTTTTGGAGTGCTTACACCCAAAAACACTAATTTACCTTGAGTGCAAAGAATTCTTTCTCCTATTTCAAAAGTTTCTGCAGAAGCGATAGTATCAACTATTCCGTTCACTCCATCTAACATCCATTTTAAACCCTTATTAGGAGTAAATAATTCAAAGTTGTAGTATGCAGCTATTTCTTCAATTAATAAATCTCCTGAGCTTAAAAAAACATGGCTAGCCCCTAATTTGAGAGCACATTCTTTCTGAAATTGATATCGTCCAATTCCTATTATATCTTTTACTTTAAATATATTCTTCAAACAAAGAATTGTTAGTAAACCTATAATACCTAAACCATAAACGAGAATTTGAGAGGTAGGGTGAGGATTTAGCAATAACAGAGAATGAAACGAAACAGAAAATGGATCTGCTAAAACTGCTTGTTCAAATGATATATTTTCAGGTATCAAAAAACATTGAGATTCGTGAACGGTTAAAAATGGACTAAAACCTCCATATCCTCGTGTAACCCCTAAATGCATTCCTACCGGAAGATTTCCCCTCTGGAAATTTTGACAATGTTTAAAATCGCCTACAGAACATCTTGAGCATATCGGTAAGATTCCTCGGGGCTCGCATGAAAACCAAGGACTAATTACAACACGATCTCCCTTTTTAAACTTTTTAACTTTGAGCCCAACACTTTCTATAATACCGACTGGTTCATGCCCCATAATTTGAGGAAATGAAATAAAAGTACGTATAGGATTATCAAGTGCTCCCTTAAGTTTTAATTCAGTCATGTCGCTACCACAGATTCCACAAAAAACTGTTTTAACTATAACCCAGTCTTCTGCGACTAGTTTAGGATAAGGAATATTTTTTAGAGATACTGGTCCTCCTGATTTCCAAATCCCTTTAGGATTTATTTTTCCTCTAATAAATGCTTTCAATAACTTGAATCTTTTGAATTCGAATATTATAGCAGGGATGTTTCTCTCTTCTTTTTTTTCATTCATATGATTTTACACTCTATTTATTGATCAAAATAGAATTTAACTTTAATCGATTTAAATTTCTCTTGATTTCTAGCAACTACAAATGCTTTTTTATAATCTCTTAAGAGAAATTTATGTGAAATTATGGGTGTTGGATCAATTCTTCCCTCTTCTAACAATCGAAAATAATGATAATATGCATGTTCTCTAATGCCTTCAAAATTTTCTATTGAAAAGGCATTACTACCAATAATATTGATTTCTTTAAAATACCATGGGGTCCATTCAAATCTTTTAGGAACATGGACTCCAGTTAACACAGTTACTCCGGAACTTTCCTTATTATTCTCAAGATCTTCTAATCTTGATTTTACGATACGTAATCCTGTCTCTAATGTTTCTGCAGATGCAACAGTATCAAATAAAAAATCCATTCCTTCTAATAACCAAGGTTTTTTTCGATTTAAATAATAAACATCACAATTCAAATAATCTCCAACACTTTCAATGACTTTGCTTGGAGGAGATGATTTAATCACCAGATCTGCGCCAAATTTCTTTGCCATTTCTATTTGATGTGGAAATCTAGCAATAGCAATTACAGTTACATCTTCATATATCCTCTTTAAGAAGTGAATTGTTAGTAGACCAAGATTTCCACAGCCATAAACCCCACAAATCGATCCTTCTCTAATTTTGACTTTTAATATTGAATGAAGTACCACTGAAAAAGGATCTGATAGAATAGCTTGGTCGAATGAAACTGAATCAGGTATTTTTATTGCCATTGTTCTGTGAGCAGGAAAAAATTCTGCAAATCCCCCTGTAGCATCACTACTATTACCTGTATGAATTCCAGGGTTGAGATTGCCTTTTGTGAAATTTCTGCAAAGATATTTTTTTCCTTCTTCACATGGTTTGCAAATAGGTTTAATTTCTCGTGGTTCACAACTTACCCATGGATTTAAAGCAACTCTATCACCTAGTTTTAAATTTGATGATTTCCCTACTTTATCGACAATTCCAACAGCTTCGTGTCCTAATGTTTGAGGCCATGAAATTAAGGCCGTTATGGGATTATCATAGTTTCCATCTAGAAAGATTTGTTTCTGGTCAGAACCACATATCCCACAATATTTCGTCTTAATGACCAGCCATTCATTAGATATAAGCCTTGGAGAAGGAACTTCTTTCAAATGCAATGGTCCGAGTTTAGTAAGATATCCTTTTAGAAAAAAAGTTCCCAATATTCGAGATAATGCTAACCTGTAAAGGCTATAATTAAATACGAGCGCTTTCATAATCTCTATACAATGAGTATATTAAAAATTATTAGAGACTTAATTATTAAAGATATTTAATCTCTAATAAATCATTTCCCTCAAAAATTATTTAATACTTTAAACTAAATCAAATAATTGAGATAATTTTATTTAAAAGAGTTTTTATAAAATTAATCTACGTACTACATATAAAAATTCTTTTTCAAAATAATATTATGAATATTGAAACAGAAGAGATTTTAACAATAATTGCTGAAAGAGCACAATTAGCTGAAGGTAATGAAGGTGTAAGATCAATTCTATTAATAATGTATCGCTTTCCATCTCTTAAAAACAAAAAAGTTTCGCAGAAAACCGGTATTGCTATACCTGCTTTAGCAGCTGTTAGAGGAGAATTAGTAAAAGCGGGAATTATAGAAAAGAAAAATTACCTAGGTGAAAAGGGGAGGACTTGGATTAAAAAAAACTTGAAATTAACATTTGAATATGATCCTCTTTCTGATAATTATGACTTTTCTTTATCTGAAATTCCAAATGAATTTGCTTCTATTAGTAAAATAGAAAAAATCTTAGAAAATCGCCCTGAACCAGATTTTGCTTTAGATCAATCGCATGCCATTTCTTCTACAGTAATAAATCGTGCTCTTTATCTCTTAAAAAAAGGAGAT
>JAHLWJ010000266.1 GCA_019057975.1 Promethearchaeota archaeon
GTACACCAGTAAGTCTAAATCTAAACTGAGTCATTTTAAATCATACTTTTTTATTTTTTTTAAAATTAATTTTATTAGATATATATTATCAGAATGATATATTAAGGATTTTTGTCTAAATAAGTGGACTTAAGTTTATGGTACCTATAATAAAATTTTTCTATAGCTTAAGATTATTTGAAGATAAACCGGTGTTAACTGTTTACTATTATCAATGGAAAATTTTTAGTCTTTTTTAAATCGAAAAGGTTCTAGTGGAGGCCCTGGTGGACCCGGGTGTGGTGGAAAGCGTCCTAATCTACTTTCTATATATGATATACGTTGTTCTAATTTATTTAATCTCTCTTCAATCGCCTTTATTCTCTTTAATATATTTGGATCTTCAATCGACATTTGCAATAAGATTCTTAAATAATTATGATTACTATATCAAGTTTTAAAATTAATTCCTAACTTATTAAAATTTTATGTTAGATTAATTTTTAAACAAAATATACTCAATTTAATGTTATTAGTATTTCACCAATTTTTTAGTATAAGTATAATAAAAAAGTATACTTTTTTATAGTTATACTAATATTATATTATTATGGAAACCTGGAACATTTCAAAAAAATTAAAGAGTGAGCTATTAAAAAAATCTAGCAATATCGAGGATAATAGTAGGAGGATATTATTTATTCTTAGAAATTTAGGTCCACAAAGATTCACTAATTTAATAAAATATTCAAATTTAAGCAGATCAACAGTATCTAAATATCTTAATTTTCATAGAAAAAACAAAAACGTAGAACAAAGACTATTTACAGATAAACAAACAAATAAGCAATATCGTGGTTACGTGATTACTGAAAGAGGCATCGAAAAACTTGGAGAAGAACCTTTAAAATTAAAAGATGAGTTATTTTTAGTTAACGAATTGAAAGAAAATGTTAGAAAACTTGAAGATCTAATAGATTTTTATAAGGAAATAAATGTGGAAGATGCCTTTATAATCCATATAGTAAGAATTATATCTAAAATAGGTGATAATTTTTTTGAGTTACAACAAGATAGAGATCTGTACTTATCACTTTTTTACATCTTTTATAACTCGATCTTAGGACAAGGTGCTTTTGCAAGAATTTATTGGCATTTTGATGAATCTAGTTCTCAAAAATTTGTTGGTTATAAACTAAATTTAGATCAATTTTGTGAAGTTTATAAGGTTTCAAGAGAAGCAATTAATTATTTAGCTAGGTCTAAGTTAATAAAGAATGAATTTGGGTTTTATCTAATTCAAAGAGAAGATACGGATTTCTTTTTTCACGAAGAAGATTTATTGGGAACAACAACTCTCAGACTAACTAAAGATAAATTAATTGATGAAATCATTAATCTTCAAGAAGGCATTTATGATATGATTTATGATTTGGACATTATGGCTGAAGAAATAACTGACCAATTAAAAGAAATGGGTTTAATATGGGATGCCATCCAAGAACAATTTCATTTATTAGTATTGAATCTTGTTATTAAGAATGCAATAGAAATGGGATTTCTAGATATAGAAAGAGAAAAATTATTGGAAGGGGTTACACAATCAAAAAAATTACCTATATCAAAAGAAGGAAAATTTCTAAAAAAGGCTATATTAGAAGGTTCTAAAATCAATATGAACTTAAATATGCTTACTATAAATCCAAATCAAGAGTAAAACATTGAAAACTATTGAACTCAACTAGCAGAAGAAGAATTTTAATTTGTTATCAGAAAATTTTAAAATCGTTGGGGTTTTAATATTGAAAAGTAAATTCATCTTTAACTCTATTAACAGAAATCCCGACTTATCTGGAAAATGTTTGAATATCAGATATTTGTATTGTTAATTTTTTCAATTGTTATCTTCTACATTGCTATTAGACTTCAAAACCAAGTAAAGGAATTTAAAATAAATTCTTATCTAAAATTAAAGCTTGAGAGTGGAAAGAGTAATATCTATGTTAAAAATCGATTATTCAGACAATGCATGTATTTATTGATAAATATTCCAGTTAATAAGATTGAAGAATATGATGAGATTGATTCCATTGACGAGGCTGCTGAGAAATTAGACAGATCCATGGAAAATGATCATAATATTATTACACCTGAGGAGGAATTTATCGGACATTGCTCAAATTTACAAGCTTGGGCAGAAAATGGATATGATACTAGAATTCTTCATAGAAGCTTATCTTTTCCATTACTTAAAAGATTAACAGAAGTAGGTGATCCATTAGCTAAAAAAGTTTTTAAAGAAGAAATTGCATTGAGATTCGCAAGTAAACATCTATCAGTGACACGTTATTTAACTCAAAACGGTTATTTAAAGTATTTAAATTCTGAAGAATTTGAGATAATTCTAGACAATCTTAATCCTAATATCTTAGAGGATCAAATTAACAATGTTAGACGATTTCTAGAGCCTGCTCCACAAACAAACCTTAAACCTTCAATTTTTTATTTAGCTAATGAATTATTAAGAAATTTTGGTATTGAACATATCTCATTAATTATCTCAAAAATCTTAAAAGAGCTTTCAGAAAACTTAAGGAAAAATCTAGTAATAGAAATTTACAATTTATTTAAAACAAAGAAAAAATTCCATCTAATTCAATTTATAAACCAACACTTAAAATACTTTGAAGGATTTGAGTTTGGGTTTGATTTTATCAAATATAAAGATAATATTATCGGTGTGTTCAAAGATAATAAGATTTATTTGAGGAATCAAAATATCAGTGATATAAATGATATTGAAGGATTAGAAAAAAAGATAAAAAAAATCGAAATTTTAGATTTAAGTAATAACCAAATAAATAGCATGAAGGGAATTAATAGGTTTGTAAATTTGAAATGTCTGAAATTAAACAACAATAGAATTACAGATATTAAGAGTTTAGAGAACCTAAAAAACTTACAAGAATTGTATCTTCGAAACAATAAAATTTCAGAAATAAAAGAAATCAATAATTTCGCCAGTTTAAAGCATCTTGATCTTTCTGGAAACACAAATATAACTGAAATACCTGAATGTTTAAATAATTTCCTTGCTTTAAAGACTTTAAAATTATGGAATTGCTCTATCGAGAAATTCAGTGATTCTATTTCAAAATTTTTTTGGAATGATCAAAATTATAGATACTATAAAGGATATACTCAAAATGATAAGGATTACTACGAAAAAACATACAATAAAATGGCATCTTCAGATAATGGATTGTATAAACATTTTGTCCTATGGGTAATTAAAATGAGAAATATGATGGTAAAACAAAAATTTACATACCAAGATATAGAAATTTTCGAAAGAAATACTTTAAAAAAGGCTATTTGGTCTGGTAGATCTACAAATGCATTTATAAAATGGCTTGAAGATAAAACACAGTTAAAAATCACTGATTTCTTTTAAGAATGTAAATTTTCGGATCTTATGAATACTTTAACATTTTTTCTATAGGATTTAAAGCTCTTTTAGCAATATCCAGAGGAACTATAACTTCGAAAGTCTTATCTTCTAAGTTTTCCAAGATGTATTTAATGAGTTCAAGATTATGTTTCTTCATATTATAACACACTAACTTCTTTTTTGCTAAGTAAAACTTTTTATGAGGAAAATCCTGAGCCATTCGCTCCATAAGTCCCATTTCTGTTCCAATAATGAACTCTTTTTCCTCAGAAGTACTATTCTTAACTGTATTATACATTTGCGCAGTTGATCCTACAAAATCAGCTAACTTTCTCACCTCTCTAATGCATTCGGGATGAACAAGTACTTTAGCATTAGGATACTCATTCCGTACGTCCATTAGATGTTCCAGTTTAATCTGTGAGTGGACGTAACAATGACCATGTGAGGGCATCTGCCAACATTTTATACCAGATTCTTGTTCTGCATAATCGGCCAAATTCGCATCTGGACCAAATAACACTTCTTTAGTATTAAACTCATTACTAATTCTCTTTACAATTTCTACTGCGTTTGATGAAGAGCAACATATGTCTGATTCAGCTTTCACAGCTGCAGTTGAATTAACATACACTACCACTGGTAATCCAGGATATTTTTCTTTAAATTCTCTAACCATTTCAGGAGTAAGGAATGCGGCCATAGGACAACATGATTCATAATTCGGAATCATTATATGTTTATCCGGATTCAAGATAGAAGCAGTCTCACACATAAAGTCAACTCCAGCAAATATGATATAATCTGTATTTGCTTTTTCTTTAACTGTTCGAGATAATCCAAGAGAATCTCCTACATAATCAGCAATTTCTTGAATTTCAATTGGTTGATAATAATGAGCTAAAATAATAACGTTATTTTGCTTTTTTAGTGTTAAAATTTCTTCTTGCAGTTGTTTGAAAGTCATTTTTACAAAAAGGAATCAGTGTTTATAATATTATTTAAAGGTTTAAGAAAAGATAAGTTGTTTGATTATAAAAATTAAGACGCTTTATTTATTGTAAATAATAAAGAATAAAAAAATTTTAAAACTCGATTTTTTATAAAATACCAGCATCTTTTAATATAAGTTTATGATCAAAAGCTAAATCCATATTTTTGATTTCTGCAATTGGGATAGCTTCAGTAGCAATGGCATCATCTCCACCTTTCATTCTTGAAATGTCTTTTATAAGACGACATCTAAATGCTGTTGATACAATTCTCCCACGTGGATCTCGACCTTTTTGATCATATATCCCTATTCTTTTTATGATCTCTATAGCAAGATTCGTTTCTTCTCTCACTTCTCTGATTACAGCTTGTTCTGGATCTTCATTGTATTTTATAAATCCACCCGGAAGTGCATAATTTCCTTTGTAAGGGGCATATTTTCTTTTAATTAATATTATATTCTGCTTATCATCTTGAATAAAAGCATCAACAGTATGTCCCAATTCTGAAGCTTTTAACTTATATCTACTATATGCAAAATAACCAATAGTTATTAAAAAGAATGCTCCTAAAATTATTGAAATTACTCCGTGTATTATAGGTGAGGGTTGAACTGTTTCTTCTAAGCTAAAAGCAATTCTCATTGTATTGACAAATTCTACTATAAATCCTGCACCTAATAATATATTCAGGAAGTAGAGTGCTTTTTTGGTTCTTTTTTGGTTTTCCTCATTTCTTTTTAAATATAATTCCTGCATCGAATCATACAGCATCTTGAATTTTTCATTTGTTCTTCTCACAATCTCTTCAATACGGAATTTTCTTATCAAATGGGTTAAGACTCTTTTTTAATGTTGACGTGGATTCCTATCCAATTTGTTATAGATAAGACTCATCTTAGTCTTAATCATTCCTCTTAAAAATCTCAGATTATTAGTTTTTTTTTCAATTCTCTCTAAGCTCATAAAAATATCAGAATATCTCTTCATAAATAAAACATCAAGAGAATTATTAATTGTCATTAATGCGAATAGCACTGCTCTCATTTTTGGGGTTGGTTCTAAAAGGGACTCTTTTATATATAAATTGTAAATTTCCTTCCATTTCTATTTTCCCTTAATTATTTAAAGATGGATTGATTGGTTAAATTATTATTAAAATGCTATTCTATTTATTACTTATTTTTTGAATTAATTTTCATTAATTTTTTTATCCTTTTTCAATACTTTATTATTTTTAGTTTAATTCTTCAAATTCAAAAAAAAATATGTGAGTAGATATGCCATTAATAATACCAAGTCCAGAAACGGGAAAAAAACCTCAAATTCACGATTCCGCTTACATTGCTCCAACAGCTGTTATTATTGGAGATGTAACCATCGGAGAAAATTCAAATGTTTGGTTCGGTGCAACTCTTCGAGGAGATTGGGGCACTATTAAAATTGGGAAAAACACGAGCATTCAAGAAAACGTCACCATTCATATAGAAGCAGGTAGTTCTGTAACTATAGGAGATGATTGTATTATAGGTCATCATGCAAGGATGTGAAGGGTTTACTTCACTCTGCAGAATGATTCATGGACCTTGTACAATAGAAAACGGTTGTGTTGTCGGAATTGCATCAAATGTATTACATCGGTCAAAACTCGGTGAGGGTTCAGTCCTTGCGGCAGGAGGGGTGCTCTTGGGTAAAGAAATCCCTCCTAGAAGCCTGGCTGTTGGAATTCCTGCCTCGATTAAAAAAGAGGGAATTTATAAAGGAAAGCTGGAAGGAACTAAAATATCCAAACTCTATGCGAAAAAAGGTCAAACTTTCAAACAATTTTTTGACCAAAATTCATAATAAGG
>JAHLWJ010000267.1 GCA_019057975.1 Promethearchaeota archaeon
CATTATTTTCCATTATAATCACTTATTTTTTCTTTTATAATTTTGATTTATAAATTACCGAAGGTTTTATTTTTTTATTATTTTGAAATCCTATAGCTTGAGAATTATTTCCATATTTTTCTTGTAAATTTTCTATAGTGTCTACATCTAATGCATACATAGGGCATGCTTCCACACATATTGTTTGTTGACCTTTTTCCAATCTCTCTACACACAGATCACATTTTCTCATTTTAGCATTAATAGTTGAATTAAATTGTGGCACATCCCATGGACACACTTTCAAGCATTTAGCTCCACATTCTTCCTTACCTAAGCACAGTTCTTGATCCACTACAACAATTCCATCAGATTCTCTTTTTATAATTGCATTTGTAGGACATGCTTTTACACATGGAGGATCAGCACAGTGATTGCATGCTAATGCGAGGTAAGAAAGAGATAAATTAGGAAACTTTCCCTTTTCAATTGCTATTATACGCATCCAATTTTCAGGTCCCGCATCAATATCATTCCAGTCTTTACAGGCAACTGAACATGTATAACAACCTGTACATCTTGTTTGATCAAAGTAAAATCCCATTTGTTTCATGAAGATCCCTCCGATTCTTTTTTTGAATATAGTTCTACTTGAACTAGGGCGCTATTCATGGGAAAAGCCCCTCCAGGAGAACGGGAATCTTTTGTTAGAACGTTCCCACACCCTCCAACATCAACACCTTCTTCATTTGGATTATACCATGCTCCTTGATAGATGACTACTACCCCAGGTATAACACGTTCAGTAACATTAGCAGGGATTCGAACTCTCCCCCTATCGTTAAAAATGTCGACTAAATCCCCATGTTCAATCCTTCTTAATTCAGCATCTATGGGATTTATCCATACCATATGGGGTTCTACTTCTTCTAACCATGGAATCATACTTATGCTTGAATGAGTTCTTCTTTTATTATGAGGTGTGAGTAGTTGCAAGGGATATTTTTTTGCTAAAGGAGCATCATAATGTTCTTCATGACTTAGATATTTAGGAATTGGTGGCATATTTGGTATATCTAATTCTGCAATATGTTCACAATATATCTCAATTTTACCCGATAATGTAGGGAAGGGATTATTCTCTGGATCCGCTATTTGTTCTTTAAAAGCAACGAATGGCTCATCAACTTTTACTTTATAAAATCCATCTCTTTTCATTTCATCATAACTCTTTATATCCTTACGAGGGGAACTAAATATTCGCAAAATTTGATCTTCTGATAAATTTAATAAACCAGGATCAACACCCAATTTTATCGCCAACTCCTTACATATTTCTACATCTGATTTCGATTCATACAAAGAATCAATTGCTTTATTCAAATAAATGTAATAAGGTGATCCGAGCCATGGTACAGCTATATCATTACGTTCCATAAATGTATTTACTGGTAACAAAATATCTGCAAACTTAGCGGTCGGATTCATAAATTGTTCCAGAACTACAATGAACTCAAGAGATTTTAATGCTTTTACACCCTTATTAACATTGCAATATTGATTTAAACGATTTTCTGCTACAATATATGCCATTTTTAAATCTGCGGGAAATCCGCCTTTTTTCCCTTGTAATATTGCATCATAATACTCATTAAAATGAATACGAGTACTTACAGGATTAGTTCCTCCTCTTAATTTATATAAGGCATCTTTTCGAGGAGGTGCTCTGAAATCAACTGGATTTCCTCTTGGAGATTGTTTCTTCTCTATCTTTTTTTTTTCTTCTTGCTTAATAGGTCCCGTTTTTTTCTTGCTCGTTGATCCAACACTCTCACGGCTATAATATGCACGCATGAAACCGGAGGCATATCCACCATTAATACCAATATTACCAGTAATTGCACAAAGAACATTAGCAGCTCTAGAATACTGTTCTCCTAATGCGGTTCGAGCAGGGCCCCATCCTGCCATAAGAGCTGCCGGCTTATTTGTAGCATACTCTCTAGCTAGGCTTATTGTTGTTTCTGCTGGCACTGTAGTAATTTCTTCTGCCCATTGCGGCGTTTTAGGAATCCCATCCTCTTCTCCCATTATATAAGTCTTATATTTATCAAATCCAACTGTGTATTTGTCAATGAAATTCTGATCTTGAAGGTTCTCAGTGATAATTACATATGCCATTGCGCTAAGCATTGCAGCGTCAGTACCTGGTCGAATGGGTATCCACTGTTCTGCTAAAACAGCTGCTGAATCAGTAAAAATTGGATCGATATTAATAATTTTAATACCTTTTTCTCTTGCTTTTGCAAACATTAAAGGTGTACCTGGGTCCCAAATAGTGCTAGCTGGATTCCAACCCCACATGATGATAAGCTTAGATTTAAGTAAATCTTCACGAGCATTTCCAGTCATCATGGTTCCATAAGTTGCCATAGATGCAAAAAGGGCGCCTTCATAAGAGGGTGCACCCCACATCCGAGTGTAACCTCCAAATTGATTAAGAATTAAACCTGAAGCTGTCACACCATGGAGCATACCCTGATTTCCAGCACCGGGAACAAATAAAATAGAAGAATTTCCATATTTTTCCTTAATTTCTTTCATTTTATTTGCTACTATGCCTAATGCCTCATCCCAGGATATTCTTTCAAATTTACCTTCACCTCGTTCTCCAATACGACGCATGGGATATTTTAACCTATCTGGATGATAGACTTTTTGTCTGTATGCCCTTCCGCGTAAACAAGCTCGTAATTGGGGATCTTCACCATTATCTGTTTCAAAACGTATTATCTTACCGTCTTTAACATGAGCTTTAAGAGTACAGCGACCTCCGCAATCATGACAACAGCCAGTATTAATTATTTTAATATCGCTTTTTTCTACTTCGATATTATTTTTACTCATAATTTTAAATCATTCCCTAAGAATTATTAATTACACAAAAATTTGGTATTGCTTTAATTTTTATCGAGAAATTTTAAAATTAAGATTAAATGCCTATTAAATAGATTAATCCTTCAGGAAGATGTTCCCGCCAAGCAATATATTCATGTCCTCCGGGATATTCTTCATAATAGTGTTCATATCCTTTTTCTTGGAGCATATCACGAAATCGATGGACTGAAGGCATAGTTCGAGTTTCAAGATTTCCAATATTTACATAAAACTTTAAGGGTAAGTTCTTGCTTCTATAAAATTGCTTGATTAACCAGTACGGCTCTTGTTCATCTTCTTTATTCCACCACCGAACAAAATCTTTTCCGTAATAATAGCGCATCCGTTGGAAAAAGATATTTCCTGGAAACCAACCATAGAAACCAGATTGCGATAAAATCTTTCTAAAAGTGTCTGGATACTTATATGCTATAAATGCAGCTCCTAGCGCACCAGAACTACTTCCCATTAATACTGATTCATCAGGATCAGAAGAAATATGATAATTTTCCCTTGCCCAAGATACTAATTCTTTAGCAATAAAATTTGCAAATGGGGGATAACAATCTAAGTCTTTTCCTCTTTGAAAACCACTATAATTGTGGATAAAAACCGCAACTAAAGGGGGAATTTTATTTTTAGCTATTAAATTATCAAATATTATAGGGGGTTGGGTAAAGTCAAGAAATGCCTTCCCGTCGAAAACCACTAAGAAATGATATTTTTTCCTAGTTTTGGTAAAATTTGGGGGAGTATATACCCAAATCTTACGATTCATATCTAATATTTCACTATAAAAATCTATTTCTTTTACTTTTCCTGTAAGCACATTATCATCTTTCAATGTCCATATTCGTGGTTTTGTATCTGGCATTTCCAAGACTGAATATTCAATTTCAATTCGTTGCCCTTCTCTGCGATATCTTTGATAAAACTTTTTTGAGTTGAAAGGATCAGGGGAACAGGTATGCCAATTGAGGATTATATTATCATAAAACCTATTGTACCTTAGATTATTATTCTTACTTATGGTATATATCGTACGAGTTCCATTAAGCACTCTAAAAGTCTTATAGAAAAGATTGGTGTTTTCAATCCGTTCACAGACGTTATTTGTGAGGACATCATCTTGATTTGCTAAGGCAGTTATAATTACAGCATTATTGGTCTCTTTTGTTCCTCGAACAACAAAGGTTACAAGTTTATAGTTTTCATCATCTTCGAACTGTTCAATTATAGGTGTTCCCGTTTGCTCAATCTTTTTCCAAAACTCATCCAACGCAGAAATATTCCCTTCAATTAAATCCTGTTCGAGTCTAGATATTATTGGGCTTGTAAAGTGTTTTTTTCTTAGCATCCTACCTCATGATAAGAATTATAAAAACGAATACTTTAGTAATATAATTAAATTTCTTTAATTTAATAGTAATGATAAACTTTTCTAATCATGGAGATTGAATAAAGTTGATACAAAAAGATTTAATAGACAAATTAGATAAAGGAATATTATCCACGTCAGATTTAAATGAATATTATGAGATTTATACTAATATAGCAAACGAATCAGAATATATCCAAGAATTCTGTAAAGATTGGAATACCTTAATTTTTTTTAGTACCGAAAGCGAAACAGATCATTGGATTAAAATAGAAAACAACAAATTTTCCTTTGGAATGGGACAAATTGATAATCCTGATGTAATTTATAAAATTACTGCATTTGAACTTTTAAAGATTTTATCATGGCATAATGATTATATTATTGCACTTCTTGGCGCTAGATTGGCAATTGAAGGTGATATTTCAGATTCAGATAAATATATTTGGATTGATTCAAAAATTCGGGGCAATATGTTAAGTATCATTAATAAAATCAAATCTAATCACGAAGTTAAGGATAAATATACTTTATCTTATGAAGATTATCTTTTATTGCAGCAAAGACTTCGGTTAAAACTTGAGAAATTGAGTAGATTTAGAGAAAAACCATGGTTTAGTGAGAATCAAGAAAGCAAAGATTCTATTGGGCTCCGCATTGAACAACGAGCAAGGGAATATCCTGATAGAATCGCATTGTATTATGAAGAAGAAAAATATACTAATAAAGAATTCAATGAATGGATAAACAAGTACGCAAACTATTTTTTGAATGAAGTAGGATTAAAAAAAGGTGATATAGCTGTTGTTTTTCTTGAAAATCGGTCAGAGATAATGTTCGTAATTATAGCGATGGCAAAAATCGGTGTTATATCTTCATTGATCAATACAAGGCAACGGGATCAAACCTTAATTCATTCCATAACTCATGCTCCTGGAAAAGTTTTTATTATTGGGGAAGAATTAATTGATCCATTTTTAGAAATTCAATCAAGATTAGACCTATCACAAGATCAATTACAAAACCTCTATTTTGTTCCAGATAAAGGGAAAATAACCACACCAGAAGGATTTATTAATTTAAAGGAAGGAATTACAGATTCTCAAATAGAAAACCCTCCAACAACTCCAAAAATACGGTTAAAAATACCCTATTCATATATTTTCACTTCAGGAACAACAGGTTTGCCTAAAGCAGCAATAATCACCAACGCTCATACGATAGGATCTGCTTTCCACTGGGCATATAACGTTATGGATATGACACCAGACGACGTAACTTATATAACTACACCATTATTTCATTCAAACGCCATTAACATAGGTTTTGCATCAGCATTAGGTGGTGGGGGTGCAATGGCGATCAGACGTAAGTTTTCAGCAAGCAACTTCTTAAAGGATGCACGAAAGTATGGTTGTACTGCTTTTAATTACGTTGGTGAGATATGCCGCTACTTATATAACCAACCTCCTAAGGAAGATGATAGAGACCATCCAATAGTTAAGTGCGCCGGGAATGGTATTAAACCAGAATTTTGGATGGATTTTAAGAATAGGTTTGGGATTGAAAAAATTCATGAACAGTATGGTGCAACTGAAAGGTTTATCCCTCATTTTGCTAATATCTTTAATCTTGATAAAACTGTTGGAATCTCCGGAGGCTCCTATGCAATGATTAAGTTTGATGTGGAGAATGATGAGCCCATGCGGGATAAAAATAATCATATGATTAAAGTAGAACCCGGGGAGATTGGATTATTACTTGGACAGGTCGATCCAAAATCCTTCTACATGTATAAAGATAAGAAGGCTACTGAGAAGAAAGTTTTTCGAGATGTTTTTATTGATGGCGATGCGTGGGTAAATTCGGGAGATTTATTAAGAGATATAGGATTTAGACATGCGATGTTCGCAGATCGTTTAGGAGATACTTATAGATGGAAAGGGGAAAATGTCTCAACAGAAGAAATGGAAAT
>JAHLWJ010000268.1 GCA_019057975.1 Promethearchaeota archaeon
TTGCTGATGGTACTTGTTTTACTTTATAACTTACTAAATGAGTTCTCCAACAATAATCTAAATCATCCCTATACATGAAATAACTATCATCAAATCCGTTAATATATAAAAAGAGGTCTTTTCTCGTAAAAAATGCAGAACTTGGCGTAAAAAATATTTTCCCTAATCTTCCTGGATAAGTATAACCAAAAACATCCGTCCCAACACCACAATGGTGAAATTCATCTCCTTCATAAGATAGTTCTTTGCAGGCACAGACTCCGATTTTTTCATCTTCCTCACATATATTAACTAACTTTGAAACACAATTTTTCTCCAATTTTATATCAATATTTAAAAAGAAAAGATATTTACCTTTTGCCTTTTCTGCTCCAATATTGTAAGCTTTTGAAGTACCTAAATTTTTTTCATTTTTAATGAGAATATAATCTTTTGTTATTTTATCTATTTTGGATAATGAATTATCTGATGAAGCATTATCTACAATAATTAGCTCAATATTATCATAAACCTGATTTTTTATAGATTCCAAACATTTTTCTATAAACAAACTCCCATTGTAATTTACTAAGATCAAAGAAATTAAAGGTTTTTTTATTACTGAATTCATATATTATTGTTCCCTTTCAAATGATTTTTTAATAATTTTACTTAAATTTTTTGCATGTTCATAAAATGTATAATTTTTTGCTATCTTAAAAGCTGATTTTCCCATTTCTAAAGCGAGATCATCATCATGAAGAATAATATTTAAATATTTCACGAATTCATCAACATTTCCTTCTTCTGGAAAAAAACCCTGTTTTCCATGTTCATATAAATCAGTTACTCCAGATCCTTTAGGAAATATAATTGGACATCCAAAAGAAGCTGCTTCAAGACCCGTCAATCCAAATGCCTCAAAATTTGGATAAATTAAAACCTTCGCTTTTGAAAATAGTCTTTCAAGTTTATTATTACTAACATATCCTAAAACTTTAACTTTATTAGACAGATTCTCAGTGATTATTGCTTTTTCAAATTTACTTTTCTGTTTATCTCTCAACCACCCTCCAGCTACAATAAGGTTATATTCATTCTTTAATCTTTTCATAACTTCAAGTAAAAATTCTGGTTTTTTGCCAAAATCCCATCTTGTTACAGATAAGATAAATTTTTCTTTGTTATTATTGTAATTATTAATTTCTTTACAACCTGGGTAAACTATAAAAATCTTATTTTCATCAAAACTTTTTAAATTTTTATAATGAACTTCTGAGCCTGTTACTGTAGCAATAGAGTTTTTTACAATAATATTATCTACAAAATAAGCAATTGGTTTTAAAATTGGGAAAAAAAACCTTAATCGTGTATTTGAGTAGACCCTTCTTAATATATACGATACTGGATCCCAAATATATGCTATGAAAGGTACTTTCGCCTTCTTAAACAATCCTATTGCAGAAAGACATGTATATGTTCCATGTGCTATTATCAGATCATAGTCATTTTTTCTTATAGCTCTATTAATAACAAATGGTGAGGTTATATGAAATGATGAGAAATAATAGAAAAATGGAAATTTAAAATACCTTCTAAAAATTTTTGGAAATTTATCAGATAAAAATTTGATTTTAATTTCACTATCAATTAGATTTATAACTTTCTTCTGTTTAGTTCTTAATAAAACTAATAAATCTACTTGATAGCCAAGCTTCTTTAGATATCTTACTTCCTCACTGGCTATTTTTGTAACTCCGCCTAATGATAACTGGTCAATTAATACACCAATCTTGAGCATTATATTATTACTCATTTTTTAATATCCTTAAAATTAATGTTTTTTAAATCTACTGACAATAATTCCAATAATTCCAGCTATAGATTCACATAATTTCATGAATAAAAAACCTAAGGTGTGAATTGGATCTTTTATAAGTCTTTTCCAATTCCTAAAAAAAGCAGGACGGAATATAAGGTTAACTTGCTTCTTTGCTATTTTTGGATGTTTTTTTTCATACTCTAAAAATTTATGAGAATAGTAATATTTCTTCTTTGTAGATTTAATTAAAGATAGATTAGCTTCATTATGTCTAATTGGTGATTTTATTCTTGAAATTTTATATTTTTTTCCAATTCTTTGTGATAAATCCCAGTCTTCAGGACCTGTAATTTGTTCATCATACCCATCAAATTCCAAGAAGGTTTCTTTATCAAAGAATCTTGCTGCTTCTATTGTATCATCACCTGCATAGCAACTTCGCTCTAATGCTTTACATTTTGCCCAAAAACTATCACCAAAAGAGATTTCAGGGATTATTATTTCTTTAACTTCATTTTCACTTTCAATTTCCTTTACACACTCTTTCACTACATTCTCTGATAACTCCATATCAGAATCTACTATTAGTAAATATTTACCCTTTGCTTTCTCTGCACCAAAGTTTCTCTGCGCACTTCTTTCAGGACCTTTTTCAAAGAAATTTTTCGTATATTTAAGAGTTATATCTTTTGTCTTATCATTTGAGAAATTATCAACAACAATAATCTCAATATTTGAATATGACTGGTTTTTTATTGTTTTAAGACATGAACCAATAAATCTTTCGGAATCTTTTGTAGTAATAATAACCGATACCAATGGATTATTATTATTTTTTTTCATTTATTACCAAACTCTTTAAAATTCACATAAATTTTTATCTTTCGTAGTATCTATTAAACTCTCTTGAAAATTATATATTATATATTCAGGAATCATAAATATATTTTCAGCCTTAAATTCTAAATTTAATAAACAATTTTTTGCTGAATTGGAAACAGTAATAGTAGGGATTTTTCTATAGAGTTTTAAAAATGTTGGTTCTTTTTAATTTTTGAAAATATAAAAATATTTCATAATTTATAAAACTTTAAAATATATAATCTATAAAAAATTGCAGCTGTATCCCATAAAACATGAAATATTGCATTAAGACCTACACTCCTAAATTTCTTTGATTTAAACACCAATTTTACAGGAGCATCTATAATCTTATAACCAAGTTTATGAATTATCAGTAAAAGCTCTAAGTCAAAAGCAAATCTTTTTACTAATATTCTTTCAAAAGCTTTTTTGAGTGGCTCAAATTTGAACATTTTTAATCCCGTCTGTGTATCTCTAATTGGTAAGTTAAATAAGATCAATATAAGCAAATAATAAACATCACTCATGATTTTTCTATACCATGGATAATCAACTATTGAATCTGGATGCCTTTTAGAGCCTATAACAACATCTGCATTTTCTTCTTTTAAATGTTTGAATAATATTTTTATCTGTTCTGGATGTAAGTCTAAATCTGCATCCATAAAAACAACTAAATCACCACTAACATGTTCAAAACCACTTTTTATAGCAAATCCTTTTCCCATATTTATTTCACCACATCTAATTACTTTTACAAAGTTATTATTACCTTTTGCCTTTTTTGCTTTTAAAAAGGTATCATCTTCGCTTCCATCATCAACTACTACAATCTCATACTCACTTCCCACTTCCTCAAATACTTTTATAGTCTCCTTTATTGTATTTTCAATATTATCACCTTCATTATATGCAGGTATAATTACTGATATTTTTCCTTTAAAATTTTCCAACTTTCAATCCTTTAAAAATCCTTTTTAAGTATTGTATTATAACATTTTATTTGAGTTTAAATAAGCTAAAGATTCTCCTCTTTGCAAAATTTATCTTACTGTTCTTTATGTAATAATTAATTGCTATATAACAAATAGGAAATAAAAAATAGTTCCTTTTATTCCTAATAAAATTTAAAATATTTTTTATTATAAAAATATTGATTTTATGCCCTTATGAATATTATTACTGTATTTTATTATAATTAATTTATTCTACAAATAGTTATATTTTTTGAATATAATAAGTGATTAAGTATAAACTAATTTAAAAAAAGAAAAAGTTTATTATGAGGATACAAACTTTTAATTATAAGTTTATCTAATATAAAGAATGAGATTTTCAATAATAATACCTGTTAGAAATGTCACAGATCATCTTAGAGAAACAATTAAATATTGTAAAGAGTTGGACTATCCTAACTTTGAAATAATAGTTCTACCTGATAATGAATTAAATGAAGAATTTGATGATGTTAAATTTATATCTACTGGAAATGTAAGTCCTCCTCATAAAAGGGATATTGGAGTTAAACACAGTTCAGGAGATATATTAGCTTTTATTGATGGGGATGCTTTTCCAAAAAAAGATTGGCTTAAAAAAGCTTCTAAATATTTTGAGGATGAGAATGTAGGAGCAGTTGGAGGACCAGGAATAACTCCAGATAGTGATAGTTTTCTTCAAAAAGCAAGTGGTGAAGTTTATTCATCTCTTTTAGGGGGAGGTAAATTTACTTATAGATATAAGCCACAGAAGCAAATTGAAGTTGATGATTTTCCATCAATGAATCTTCTTGTAAGAAAAACAGTTTTTGAAGAGATAGGTGGATTTAAAACTAATTTTTGGCCTGGTGAAGACACTATTTTATGTTTAAATATAACTAAAAAATTGGGGAAAAAGATAATTTATGCTCCAGATGTTGTGGTTTATCACCATAGAAGACCTCTATTTATACCCCATTTACTGCAAGTGTATAGTTATGCATCATATAGGGGTTATTTTGCAAAAAAATATCCTCAAACCTCTCTCAGACCATTCTTTTTCATTCCAAGTCTTTTTGTTATTAGTCTGATTACAGGATTTATACTATCCTTTTATAATATAATTTTAAGAAATCTTTATATTTCTGTTTTAATATTTTATTTCTTGATAATAATTTTTACTACTTTAAATATAAAAAGTATAAAAATGAAACTCTATACTATACTTGGAATCATTTTAACTCATATTGTATATGGTTTTGGTTTTATAAGAGGATTAACCCGAGTGAGGTTTGAGCAGTAATGAAGATAATGATATCATTTCCCCCACTTGTGGGAGAAGGTTGTCCAATGTTAGGACAGAATAGGCAATTTCAATGGTTTCACAATCCATCTTTCATTTATCCAATGGTACCTGCATCAGCTGCAACAATATTGAAACAGAAAGGTCATAATGTAATCTGGAATGATTGTATTGCAGAAAATTGGGATTATGAAAAATTTATGAAATTTTATGCTGAACAAAGACCTGACTTGATTTCTATTGAAACTAAAACTCCTGTGATTAAACAGCACTGGAAGATAATAAACAAACTAAAAGAAATTTGTCCCAATGGAATTATTGTTTTAATGGGTGATCATGTAACTGCATTTCCATTAGAGTCAATGGAAAAATGCCAGGTTGATTATGTTATAACTGGGGGAGATTACGATTTCTTGTTAGCTGAAATAGTAGATTATATAGAAGAAACCAGTGATGAATTACCAAAAGGTATATGGTATAGACAAAATAAAAAGATAAAAAATACAGGAGTTTTTGAACTTAAAAATGATTTGAATTCACTTCCCTTTATAGATAGGGATTTAACTAAATGGTATCTTTATGGTGAAAGGTTATATAAAAGAGAACCGTTTACTTACACGATGGTTGGTAGGGATTGTCCATATGGAAAATGCACTTTCTGTTCATGGACTACACTATACCCCAAATTTAGAACAAGATCACCAGAGAGTTTAATAGATGAGATTGGAATTTTAATCGAAAGATATAATATAAGAGAGATATTTGATGATACAGGTACTTTCCCATCAGGTGTTTGGCTTAAAAGATTCTGTGAAGGTATGATAGAAAGGGGATATAACAAAAAAATAATTGTTGACTGTAATTTTAGATTTGATTACCTGACAGAAAAAAGAGCTAAGATGATGAAAGAAGCAGGATTCAGATTGATGAAATTGGGGTTGGAATCAGCAAGTCAAAAAACCTTAGATAAGTTAAGAAAGAATAATACAGTTGACCAAATAAAAGAGGGTTGCAAAATAGCTAAAGATGCAGGATTGGATGTTCACCTAACTATAATGGTTGGTTTTCCCTGGGAGACAAAAGAAGATGCTTTAAAAACATTAGAGTTGGGTTATGATCTAATGAAATCAGGTTTAGCAGATATGCTTCAGTCAACCATAGTCATTCCCTATCCAGGCACAGCTTTATATCAGCAGTCAGTAGAAAATGATTGGTTTTTGATAAAACCGGATGAATATGAGAAATTTGACATGACAACTCAAATTTTGAAAACAGTTGATATGACACCTGACGAGG